>JAFATF010000292.1 GCA_019244045.1 Acidobacteriota bacterium | reverse complement strand
ACGGTTTAGGCGCATAACTCCCCTCCAGCCAAGTGCGGACCTCGCTCACACCAAAAGCTCGTGCAGCAACGCCTTGGCCTCTTGCAACACCGGCGTGTCGAACCCTTGTATGGTCGGGATAGAATTACGGCGCGCGCAACCTTAGGCAAAGGCTTGGCTGTTTCAGCGTTTCCGCGGTACGTGCCCGTGTAGCCTCGACCGTAGCTCACGTTTCCGTATGCCCCCCGTGTCATCCCGGACGGTCGCATCTCGCGAGTCCGGTTGGCGACCATGACTGTCCCTCTACAGCCTTCCCAGTTCCGCAGAGGCTTAAGCGCTCACCCGCATACACCCCATGCAATACTGGTTTGCCGCATAGTTCGATAGCCGCGGCTCGTGACCCACATACCCAGCACTGTGTCTGGCATGGGTGAGACCTCGTCTATCCGTCATGACCGAGAGCCCCTTCACACCCGCGAGGCGTTACCTCTTGGGTAGATGTGTTTCTCACGTCTTAGACCGGCGTTACCCGGTCCTCCTCGCTACTACGGACTCATGCGCCGAACCTAGATCCTCTGTTTCACTCTGCCATCCGGCTCTGATCCACAGTCTTTGCAGGTTGCTGTGAGCCCCTGCTGCATCTAGGCCCTTCCCGGCGTTATCTCTGCATATCTTTCCTCGGATCCCTGGACCCCTACCACGGTGGCTGACAGAGTGCGCTTACCCGTTTCTTCCCCTGCCACATCGGCCTTCCCCAAACTCCCACTGGGTCGGCTGTGCCACATTGCTCCGCTCAACGACTTCTGAGCGGGACATATTTCGCGGCTGCAGTCATTCGTTTATCTTCAGGCCTCCGAGTTTGCTGCCACCCAGGTCGTTCCCACCGCTGGACATCCACCGGACGTGCAGGGCGGCCGTGGCATTTACGTCCGAGCACAGCGCGGTTCATTACTTCCCCGCGCATCGGATATGCTAGCCGTCCGAAATCGGGCAATTGACGGCAAAGGTCTTTCACCTTCTAGATTTGCAGCCTTGCCGGCCGCTACCGGGAGTTCGATGTCAAGAACAAATGTGCCACAAACGCCTCTTTCTTTCGGCCTTCCCGCCGCTCAGGCAGCCGTGTGATGTCCCGATCACCCTCTTTCACTGCTGTTACCTCTCTCTCTTTCCTTGGTTAGCCAGAGTGACCTCACGCCAAGGTGCGCCCTCATCCACCCCGCCCGTCGCGGACGGCCCGGGCGTTTCGACGATCTCGGCCTGCGGCGACGGCAGCCCGGGCCTATCCCCCGACGCATGTGACGGGTGACGGGGGGAGGGCGAGCACAGAAAGCATAACACGACACGAGGTGGAGCCCCGCTTCGATTGGCGGTGATCTCTAGAGCGTTTCTCGATCCTGTTGACTCGGGGCAATATAACGGGATCAGGGGATTCCCAAAAGGGGTATGAATGGGGGAGTCTGGCTCCCTTGATTCGGTTTTTCGGGGGCGGGGGGCCGATCGATGCCAAAGCCTTATTCCAGCGATCTGCGAGCGCGTGTCATCGAAGCGGTTGAAGCGGGTGCATCACGCCGTGAGGCGGCAGAGAGTTTTCAGGTAAGTCCGAGCACAGCTATCAAATGGCTGAAACGCTGGGAGAAAACGGGCAGTAAAGAAGCCAAGCCGACCGGGGGAAGCACTTCGCCACTGGATGAGCAAGCCGATTTGGTATTGGAATTCATTGAGCATCAGAGCGATTTGACACTGACGGAAATGGCTAAGGCTCTAGGTAGGCGGCGTATCGCGACCAGTCGCAGTTCGCTCTGGCGGTTCCTTGAGCGACATGGCATCACTTTTAAAAAAAACCTTGCGGGCGACAGAGCGAGACCGCGATGACGTTCTGCGGCGGCGCCGCTGGTGGCTGCGAAAGCGCCGATTACTCGACTCAACCCGTATGATTTTCCTCGATGAGACCGCAGTAACCACCAAAATGGTGCGGCTCATGGGCCGGGGTCCCAAAGGAGAGCGGGTGGTCGGTACCGCCCCGCAGGGTAGCTGGGAAACTCTTACTCTCATCGCGGGTCTCCGCCATAATGGGATCTCTGCCCCCTTCGTATTCAAGGGAGCGATCGACGGACCAACCTTCCTCGGTTACGTCGAGGAGTGCCTTGCCCCTACTCTCAAGCGTGGAGATGTAGTGCTTTTCGACAACCTCCCGGCTCACAAGGTCGATGGCGTGAGGGAGGCAATCGAAGCTACCGGAGCCTCGCTCTTTTATCTGCCTCCGTACTCACCGGAGTTCAACCCAATCGAGCAAACCTTCAGCAAACTGAAATCTCATTTGCGCACGGCTGCGGAGCGGACCGTCAAAGACCTCTGTCGCCGCATCGGCAAAATTCTGAACGGTCTTGGCAAACAAGAATGTATGAACTATTTCAATAATGCTGGGTATGCGTCCAGGTGAGTGGAATCCGCTCTAGATCATCGCGCCACATCCTTGTATTCGGTGGATCGGGTACTAAACCGGTGTTCACATAACGCCAGAGCGCGATGATCAATTTACGCGCGAGCGCCAGAATCATCGGCTTGCGTGATCCATGAGCGTTTGCAGTGCGTTTCTTGAACCAAAGTACGAGGTCGCTCTCAGGCTGGAACTGCAGCAACCGCCAGGACAATTGGATCAGTATTTTTCGGACCCGCCCATTGCCGGAACGGGAAAGCCCTTTCTCGCGCCGCTTGGATCCACTTTCATCGGGTGAACCGGTTAGCCCGGCATAGCGCGCCACTGCCTTGCGATCGCGTAAATTGCGAGACAGAATCTCG
>JAFATF010000242.1 GCA_019244045.1 Acidobacteriota bacterium | reverse complement strand
CACAGGCCGAACTCGACGCCGTCGCCGACGAACTCAACAACCGTCCACGGCAGACACTCAACTGGAAGAAACCGACCGAAGTCCTCAACACATTCCTGGTCGAGGCTGGTTGAAGCTGGTGGTGCGTTCACTACTTGACACCAAGCTCGGAGTGCATCACCTGAGCGGAACGGTTCGCTACTACGGAACTGTGCATGCCTGACGGTGAACGATGTCGGTAAGCCGTGTGAGGGAGAACCTCATGCACGGATTGACGGGGGGAAGCTGGAAACGGAGTCACGACCACCGCGCCAGCTTCCTACCCTACTCCAAGTTAGGACAGTGCTCGTAGACCCAACAACAACCATAATGTCCAGCCGTTTGGCCCTGACATGTGGCGTCATTTTGAGCGAGCCGCAGCCGTACTGCCCAATCCATTTGATGCCGCCATTGTGGCGACAGCGTTGGTGCTTGACGTACCGCTCGTCACTGTAGATCGCTCCATTATTGCGGTCAATCTCGTTGAAACGATCTCTTAGTGCTCGTTGTACCGAGCGTCATCAGGCTTTATAACTTGTCGTCCGAGTCCGCACCCCAGCAACGCTCATATGCGCCGCCGGATGGAAACCGTGATCAACTATTCACCAACCCATAAGCTGCTAAACGCTCGTTGAGCGTACGAACGGGGGCAGTATGCTGCCAGGGCTGCATACCAGCGCGGGCCTGTTCTATTCGCTCGATCAGCCGAAGGGAACCGTCACTCGCCGCGATTTCTCCGGCATCCCCGAGCAGCCGCGTAGCTTCGTCGATCTCATTGGCACCTACATACGCTTCACTGAGGTCGACAATAGTCATAGCTACGCTTCTTCGGGCATGTGACCTACCCAGGAGCTTGAGGGACTGCTGTGCATAGAAAACAGTACGGTCAGACTCACCGAGCTTGAGGTGGCACTCGCCACGAACCGAGAGATGCATTGCTTCGTCAAGATCGCTATAGCTCGGGGTTTGGTCATCGGCTGCTGTGAGCGCAGTGTGAGCCGTGTCGAGGGCAGCCAAGCAGGCATCTCGCTGCCCGTCGGCGGCATAGGCCCGCGCGGCTACGTCAGCGGTATTGGCACGCAACCGCATATCACCGGCGCGGCTGGCCCACTGCCCGGCCGCGACGGCGTGGTCGATGCCGATGCGCGGTTTGCCCTGCCAGGTTGCCAGTTGACTCATCACGCACAGCACGAAGGCACCCAGCCCGGTGTTTTCCGCCTCATGCGCCAGCGTACGAGCATCCTCATAGTAATACTCAGCGTGGTCGAACTGCTTCAGGTCAAACGACAGCCACCCTGCCTGACGTGAGGCTTCGCTCAGCGTCGAAAGCATCCGAGGCCGCAAGTCGGCCGGACAATCAGGTACTAGCAGACGAGTCAGGTCACGCTGGGCAAGGACGGTGGTCAGGACGGCCTGCGGACCCAGCGCGCGCTTCTGCCGCCGACAGTGCCACAGTATTGCTTCGATGTGCTCGATGGTTTGTGCATCGACCCGGCTCGACCCGCCGATCACCGAGACCAGGCGCTCATACTCATCACCGAGGGTGGCCGGAAACACCGACGCGGCGGTCGCAGCCCAGACGAGGAGACGCAACACGTTGCGACGGCCCATGGTGTGCGCCCAACTGCGGAGGAACCCAACGAGCTGATGGTACGCCTGGTCACGCTCACGGGGCGTGATGCGCATCTCGTGATCAGGTGTCACCAGTGATCCGAGGTAGTACATCAGCATCGCGACCAACGTGTCTGGCAGCCCGAGACCGGTTGCCGTGGCCCACACTGCGACATCGCTTGGCACAACGAGTTTGGCATCAGGCTTGCACACTGTAAGTACTGTGTCCTGTGGGTTTGCTGCGCTGTCAAGATGCCGGAAATTCGGCAGATCAACGAGCAAGTCACTGACAGCGCACTCGTACAGCTCCGCCAGCTTAGCGAGGTTGTCGAACGTCGGGGCGTGTCCGGTACGACTCGGCCACTGCTCCCAGGAGGAAAAGGACTTAAAGGTCTTCAGCTCATCAGGCCAGCGTTGATTCCATTCGTTGGCAGCCTGGTGCTGGCTCCACTCATGTGCGTAGCGGAAGGCTACCCGGGCATTGACGCGGTAGCGCTGTCGTAGCGCTTCGGCCACGTCCACCCACGACTTGCCCGCAGCCCGCAACACACGCACCAACTGCTCACGCTGCTGCTTCTGACTGCGCAGTTCGCCCATAGGACTTCCTTCCTTGACACCGTGCGCCTCACTCGGGTAGGCGGCTTTCGGACCTGGCAGAGAGACGCTACCGGCCGCGTATCACCTGGCCAAACTGGCACGGAAGTTCCCCGTACGGTCGGGACACCGAGCGCTAGAGGTCGCTACGGCTCAGGATATGTCGTCAGCGGAGTTGCAGGCACGGTCTCTAGATCAAGGCCCCAGGGCCGGGTTGAGCGATCCAGCTGGCATGGCGTCCCTCATCTTGCGGGACGTATCCCCCGCTTGTCGCCAGTCTGCTGCTCCCCGGTCCTGGGTGCCGTCCAGGGATGAGATCACCTACATAGACGAGGCTCAAGAGCACGTGGAGCGTCAGGACAACCAGAACGCCGATGGCCCCCGTCACGGTGATGGCAAGGATCAACAACAGCTTGGCATCTCCCGAGACCCCCACCACACACAGCCTAGGGATGGTGCAGATGACGAGGCGCAAGATCACCGTCAAGGCGCAAGGTCCGGACGCCCGCGCCACCTTCACGATGGAGGATGTCGGGGCAAGGTCTGGATCACGACGTATGACTGCCCGTTCATCTGCGTGGCCATCCTGGAGACTGCGCAAGCTGACAATCTGGTTGAGCTGATGAACCAGACAACGAACGAAGCGCGCAGGTACCGGCCATGAGTCGCGGCGGGGATGCTCCGGCTTACCGGCCGACTGCCTGGGCGTACCTCCCCTCGGGAGACTGTACGATCCGCTGGCAACGTGGCGACAACGTGGCATACATCTTTGAGGGGGCGGTTTCAATCGGTCATGGCGACACAATGCTTCGCGATCAGCTCTTCGAAGGCCTCGACCGGCTTTCGCCAGTTGAGCGTCTTGCGTGGTCTGCCATTCAGTTCTGCTGCTACTCTATCAAGTTCGTCCTGGGTGTGCAAGG
>JAFATF010000239.1 GCA_019244045.1 Acidobacteriota bacterium | reverse complement strand
GAGATCGTCTCCCGTTCCTCGGCGCACAACGGCACACCCCCACTCATCAACCATCCCCCCAGAATATTCCCCAGAAAGGGGACATCTTAGCAGATCAAATTCTGCTAGAATAAAGGCCTGTCGCTACGACCGTTTGAGCCCAAGCCCAGTTTCGCCGCGGTAATCACCACCCGATCAGCCACCACACCACGACTCCCGCGAACTCCGGGGTTATTTGTTGCCTGTACCGATCCCCGCCAGAGGCCGACTACTGTTCAAGCGCTGCCTTGATCTGCCGATTCACAAACTCATCCTCCGTGCCGGCCTCCGCACTCGCGGTGCGTAGCCCGTCGGAGAGCAAAACACGTCGCTCGGCGTCCACTGTTAACGCGTGATACAACACCTGCGCCGTGGCATCGACATCCCAGGGGCTTGATCGAAAGACCCACCTCCGTTGGCGCTCGAACGCTCCGACACCGGAGCTTACGACGCTCATGCCGTGACGCTCGTTGAGCTGCGGCCCTTCAAGGGCTATCAAGTTCATGCCGTCTCGGATCGAATTTACCAGCAAGACGTCGTACCTGCGCAGTGCGGCTACGTGCAGAAAGTGTGAAAAATCCTCCCTGAGGAGGACGGGTTGCCATGACGGCGAGCCGTATTTCTCATTGATTGTCTGGCAGAGCCGACGCACATGGCCGGAGTAGACTCTGTAGTCATCTAGACCCTGCCGAGTTGGCTGTGACAGGATGACGAATACGACCTTGCCTCTGATATTCGTCCGCGTTTCGAGTAGCACATCATATGCCCGAAGGCTTCGATGGATGTTCTTCGCGGGATCCATCCGGTCAAGTTGGGTCAGCATCTGGCGTCCACCAAGAATGGCCTCCAGGTGAGCAAGCTCCTTATCGCATTCGATTGACGATCTATCAGCGATCAGTCTCTTCATGGGTGGAGCGGCAGCAGCTACGAACGTGCGTGGAACCTCGATGCCCAGACTGCAGCAGCAACGGATGAACGCGCTCTCCCACCGCTGAGTCTGGAACCCCACGGCACCAAACCGAGTCATCGAGCTGAGAACTTCTGCCGTCACTGACACCGGAAGGACCGCAAGCTCTGCCGGGTTGGCGAAAGGAAGATGCAAGAACAAGACCGACTTGAGGTTCGTTGCACCGAGCCGGTCCAGTTCGGCGGCCAGGAATACAAAGTAGAGATCCTGAGCGAGCACTAGGGAGCCATCAGGCAAATAAGCAGCAATCGTCTCCGTCACTTGCCTGTTGTATTTCTCGAACCCTTGCCACCAGTCTTCCCACTTGGAGGTCTTCAAGCGGCGCGATGCCCAACCGGTCATACCATGGCAAATCGGCCAAAGGATACCGTTATAGATCTCGTTATAGGCATATTGATAGGTCTGGGCATCCACAGGAATGAACTGGACCTCGAAACCTTGCTCGTTGATGGGGCCATGTCGGGCAATCTCACGTTCGGCGTCCGACATGGGTACGGCGAACCACCTCACATCCTTTCGCATCCGTAGCGAGTCGAAGACGTTCACGAGACCGCTAGCAGCCCGCTGCAAACGCGAACCCGCCTTACCCAGAGTGGAATTGAATGGCGCGCGATTGGCGACGATCGCTATCTTCGGCAAAATTTCACGTCCGTTGACCTACCGTGAAACATTTTCAAAGCCTCTGCTGTCATCGGTAAACGCTCGAAATCCTCTCCGATCTAAGGCTACACCGTCTCATGGGGCGGTACCAGCCAGCCCGACCGCCAGTCCAAATCATCCTCGCTCATCCTCACGTCAAGTAGGACCGGACCCTCGCGGCGTCTTGCACGAAGAGCGTCGGCGAGGGCATGGGTCGAACGCACCACGATGGCCTGCACTCCAAGGCTCGTCGCCAGTCCAGCGATGTTAATCTGCGGCTGCCTCAACGACGTGACGGCATCGGCGGCGTCCGCACCGTCGTATGCTCGGAGTTCTTGGCGTAGCGATGTGAATCCGCCATTATTCGCTACTACGATAGTAACCGGTATGCGATAACGCGCGGCCGTCCAGAGCGCTTGTGGAGCGAACAGTAGGCTCCCGTCGCTGATCAGCGAGATGACCTGATCATCTGGTCGACCCAACTGGACGCCGAGCGCCGCCGGCAGCCCCCATCCAAGGTGGCTTGCAAGCGACCCATACAGAGTGTCCGGTTTCGTGAACCGGTAGAACCGCTTCACGAAACCGGACAGAGTCTGGCTGTCATCAACGATTACCGTGTCTTTGTCGAGCGTCGTGTTCAGCACCTTTGCGAACGCCTCAGGAGTGATGTGGGCAGACGCATCGACCGCCGACGCCTCAACCGTTGGCTGGAGCAGGCCTGTCGCCCAAGGTGAGCCAGCGCGAGCGCCCCCGCTCTCACGCAGCCGGACGGCAAGCGCAGCCAGTGTGAGCCGTAGATCGGCGACCACGCCGAGGACGCACGGGTGATTCTTCCCGATCTCCCATCCATCAGGCTCAATTTGAATGATCTTCGTGTGGTGTATCCAGTCACCGATAACGCGCTCGTACGTTGTCTTTGCTCCCAATACCACGACGAGGTCGCTATCTTCAAGTGCGCTCGAGATATGCACCGCGTCCCGTGCGAAGAATCCGAGAAAGAAAGGATGGTCGGCGGGGAAGTTCACCGCCTGGACCATGGGTCCGCGGTCGACTGCCTCTGCGATCACAGGCGCGTTGAGAAGTTCAGCGACCTGGACGAGTTCATGCACGGCTCCGGCACGGGCCACCCCGTTGCCCGCATACAGGAGTACACGTTCTGCCGCTGAGACCGCCGTAACGATCTCATCAATCACGTCATCCGCAGGCTGGGGAGTGTCACGGACCTCCGGCCAGACGCAGTTGGGAGTCACGAGTTCGACCTGCTCCATCATACAGTTCTGAGGGACGAGCAGGTGCACCGGACCCTGCGGAGCGCAGCGAGCAAGCGTTATCCCGCGGTGCAGCGCCCACGGAATCTCGCTAGGCCGGGACACGGGCCATGTCCACTTAGTCATTTGGCTTAGGACGGTCGGCAGTCCTGACAGGAAGTGATTCGGCTCGTTGATCGCGTAGGACTGGCCCGGGGTGCCCGAGATGACTACTAGCGGGACGCCGTCGCGGAAGGCGGCGCGTTCGTATCCAATTCCATTCAGCGTGCCCTGGGTCGCATGTAGAAGTGCGATTCCGACTTCACCCCGAGCAGCCCTGGCGAATCCATCGGCCATCCCCACCGCAACACTCTCGTGAAGCCCGATCAGGTAATGAATCTGATCGAACGAAGGCAGATCCGCAACCAGCGGGATTTCCGACGTGCCGGCAACTCCGAAAATGTAACGGGTACCTTCATTCACGAGTGTGTTTAGGATCGCAGTTGCTCCACTTACGGTAGTCGTAGGCGTCTTCGCCCTGATGGTCATGTCATGCCTCCTGAGAGGTTCAAAGGTTCAAAGCCCGGACATCCTTCAGCGTCATGTGACTAATCGCAAAGTCGCTTGCGAGTCGAAGCCTCTTGACGCTTCTTCACTCATCGGATGGTTGATGAGGTCACGTATCACAGTGGCTGGAGCGAAGACGACGTCAGCACCCTCCACTCTGGCCTCAAGGGCCTGCGCGGCCGACTTGACCGAGGCCGCCACAATCGTCACCGGGCCGCGTCTCACGAGGGCCAGCTCACGCACAGGGTGCGGAGTGCTGCGAGGGTTGCGTGCCAGCTCCGGGCAGGACGGCAGGTAGCCCACCACGCGGCGGTAGATATTGCGGTCATCGACTGTGATGAACAGATCGCAACCGGCCAGCAGGTCGTTGTGCGCCACACTGAACTGGTTGAGCCGGCCGATGAAGTTGGCAACGTTCTCGGCCCACAGCCGCCCGAAGAGCATCGCACGTCGTCGATATCGCACCTGCAGCGCCGGGATTTCGAGCAACCAATTAATTCGCTCCACCGCGCGGTGCGCGCCGGGACAGCATAGCGCGTAACCGTCAACCAGCAACAGCGGCCAACTTGCTACTGGGATCTGCGCGGCCGCCCGGTTCAGCATGCTCGCGGCGCCCAAGACTCGAGATCGTGTCGTTTTCCGGCCGATCGCCCTATGTACCGCAACAAGCGGTCTCCACCGCTGCTTGGCAACGTCCTGAGGGATACCGAACATCGACGGGCAAGTGCGCAACGACGCGGAGGTGCCGAGCACCTTGATCAGCTCTACCGCGAAGGTAAACGCCGCCCGCTGCCGAGCACCAGGGTCGTCGGGCACCGTAGGCGCCCGCCACCACCAGTCGGTAAAGGTGCTGATGGCAGGCAGCAGGCCGTCCTCGCCACACGGCAGCAAGAACCGGATGGACCCAGTTGACGACACTCTCACAAGAAGTATCGTGCCTGAGGTTTCCCCACTCCGCCTGGCGAGTGGTTGCATCCAGGGACGTGTGTACGAAATCTCCGTTATAAGTGCATTGCCCACACGGAGACGATTGCCCGGCTGGTTCTTTAAGTACGGGAAGAAGAGCACAGGCGAGCTCGACCTTCCTCAGACCTACGGCCTGCGGGCGAAGCTAGCCGCCGACCAGAAGGCCCGGAACCGGGATCTACCGAACTTCGTCGACATAATGATCACAACCGGCAAGCGCATCGACGAGAACTCCGCGATCACCTGGGACACGCTGGACCTCGACGCTGACACAGTCGAGATCTGCGGCACCGTCATCCGGGTTAAGGGCCACGGACTCCGGATTAGGAGCGGGACAAGTGGGGGAGGTAGACCGCTGGCCAGGGCGAACAGCGCGATGGCCCGACGAATAAGACAGCCGGGCATGGTCGAAGACCGGCGTGATGGCGGCTCAGGTGACCTGCCTGTCGCCTGCCAGCGTGATGGGGCCAGCAGTTCGCCATGACCTAGAGAGCACCGGGTCTGGCTAGCGATCTTGACATCTAGATCAACTAGGTCCCTCAAACTTCGCGGGAACAGGTGGTACAAGCAAGACGCAGTAGCTGATGATCTACGCGGGGTATCGATGGCCGTGTGTAGCGATGACGCCCCGGCGCCATCAAGCGGTCCCTCCCCGAAGATCTACCGGGAGCCCATCCCACTACACGCCAACAACTTGACAGTGCCCTCAGGAATGCGGCAGCAGGTCAACACTGGAGCAGTTCGCTCGTCGCCGCAGGGCCTGAGTTGCTTCACACAGAAGAGGTCAGCTAGCTGGCCAGGAGACGTCGACGCGGCCGCCGCGCTCTACCGGAGGAGCCTGGACGCGACACTCGGCGCCCGCAACGGCGCCATCTACCGGCACCGGACTCGCTGCCGCCTTGGCGGCCGGCGGTGATGTCATCAGCGGGGTGGCCGAGGGTACAGTCGTGCTCGCTGCGCTGGATACGGGTGGTGTTACGTCGCCCAGGACCCTGGCTAGGCTTCGTCCTGTCCGGTAAGCTGCGGCACAACGTCGCAGGGGCGACGATTTCTGTGCTTATCACGACCAGATCGGGAGTCTTTCCGTATGAGTGACCGGCAAGACGACCCCTCTACGGGAGGGAGCGAGGTTACTTTCTGTCGTTACAACGCGACCGAGGCTCGACGGCTTCGAGACACAGTCGAGGCGGTATATGTCCGCTCGTACGTCGACGCAATCGCGAGCGGTGATCCGTTCGACCGTATCGACGTGTTCATGCACCGGTTCGACTCATACGTCTCTCAGTCCGACTTCGACCTGGTGGTCGCTTATCGGGGTGATGAAGCCATCGGGCAGGCGTGGGGATGGCCACTCACCGAACACAGCAGGTGGTGGGAAGGATTACTCTCTGAACCCGAACCGGGTTTCACTCACGAGGACGGTCATCGCACATTCGCTCTCTCCGAAATCATGGTATCTCGGGAGTGGACCGGGAAAGGTGTTGCGCACGCATTACATGATCGCCTCTTGTCGGTTCGTCCAGAATCGCGAGCGGCTCTTCTCGTGGAGCCGCAGAATACCAGAGCCTACCGTACGTACTTGCATTTTGGCTGGCGCAAGGTTGCGCAATTACGCCCACACTGGGATGATGCGCCGACATTCGATGTTCTTATTTTGACGCTTGACAAGGCGTACACATGACGAGCCGGCTCGCAGCGAGACTTCCACTACTCGACGCCCAACGGGCGGCGGCAGTCACCACGCCACCGTCTGTCGGAGCTTCAAGTCATGCCCGCCACGGAAAACCGCTTTCCAACCGGTCTGCGTATGTGTCGGCGGTTTCAATCGGTCATGGCGACACAATGCTTCGCGATCAGCTCTTCGAAGGCCTCGACCGGCTTTCGCCAGTTGAGCGTCTTGCGTGGTCTGCCATTCAGTTCTGCTGCTACTCTATCAAGTTCGTCCTGGGTGTGCAAGG
>JAFATF010000176.1 GCA_019244045.1 Acidobacteriota bacterium | reverse complement strand
GTTTCTTGGATGCTGTTGTGGGGCCGTTCATCGCTTTTTTCCGCGCGCATGGCTGGCTCGCGCTTGTTATGTTGGCGGCAATCAGCCTGTACCGGTTGCCGGACTTCATCATGGGTCCGATGGCGAATCCCTACTACCACGACATCGGTCTTTCGAAAGCAACGGTCGGAGCGGTGCGCGGTTCAATCGGACTCATCGCTACATTCGCAGGCATTGCAGCGGGCGGATTCTGCTCGCTGAAGCTTGGCTACATGCGCGCGCTCATCATCGGGGGCATTATGCAGGCCGCTGCAATTGCCGCGTATGCAACCCTCGCGTTCGCGGGCACGACCATTCCTCTCTTCGCGCTGGTCATGGCAGGTGATAACTTCGGTATCAGTTTTGCAGGCGTTGCGCTTGTAGCATACATGTCGAGTCTCACCAACATTGGATACACCGCCACGCAGTATGCGCTCTTGAGTTCAACCTATGCCTGGCTGGGAAAGATCTTCAAGGGGTTTTCGGGCGCTGAGGTCGAAAGTCTGAGCACCACGCACAGCCTCATTCATGCGTACGGCATTTTCTTTATCGCTTGCGGACTGACCGGCGTGCCTGCCGTCCTTCTTTTTGTGCTATTGGGTTACTGGCACAGCCGGAAGCAACCGATCGCAGCCGCTGCCTCGCAAAGTCTTCACTCGTAACCCAACGGTGGAGATACTGCTGTCCCATTCTGGCAAACTGCGCTTGGGCCGCTTCAACCATCAAGAACTCGTTCATGAGACTCGAAAGGCGAAAAAACGGCGCAAGCGTGTGCTAATGCCTTATTTCAACAGTTACTTCCGAGTTGCCCGAGATTCCAGCCTGCCCCACCCAAGCTCCATCTGAACTTGGCTGGAATTTTCGTACCAGCTACATGCTCCCTGCTTCGGTTTCCTGATGGAAAGGCGACAACCATTTGCCGCCTTTCTTCTGCCAGATCGACGTGGCGAAAACCTTTTCCCCTTGCTTTTTGCCGTCGCAAGTCGCGTCCTGCGTCCCCGTGTAGGTCATGATGACCGTGTCTTTGTCGAGCCACATATAGGAAAAATCGGAGAGCGAGAAGCTGTTGACCACACATCGCGCGTCCGTAATACTTTTCACAAGCTGCTCCTTGCCCTTGAATACCCCGCCATCGGCGATGCTTATGGAGTCGTTCGTGAACCACGCTACCGCCTGCTTTGCATCATGGTCTTTCCACGCTTGCCAGCCAGCTTTTTCATTAGTCTCGAGTGTCTTCTCTATGGTTGCATTCGTTTGCGAGAACAGCGGTACTGCGGATAACAGCAGAGCGAAACCAAGTGCCGTTAAAGCGATTTGACGCATATTCCTCCTCTAGTCTAGTTGTGACGAGGAAATATAGATCGGGCAAGATATCGTGTCAATTATGGCGAGGATTGCGATTGCTCCTTGGAGGATCATCGGCTTTATCGAACGCGCGCGCCCCGATCCCCCTTGCTCCACACTTTTCCAGCTTGGCGCGCGTCCGATAGATCACTTACGTCAATAAATCACTTACGTCATCCAGCCGTGGAGTTTCATAAGCCAAGCTACAGTTGCCGAGAGGTCGGGCGTCGCGTTTGTCAGGACAGAGTTGGATCGTCGTGCACTAGCCCTGGTCGCGAATTTCCAGCCCGGCCTTGCGCAGGCCGTCAAGGAGATGCTCGATTTCCTCGGGCTCGTACCATTTGGAGTATTCCTGCCTCGCTGCCACGGCGAAGTCAGGACGCAGGGCCAACAAGTCCACCCCCGCCTTCCTCGCTTCTTCGAATTGACCGAGCTGACCCAACGCCGCAGCTCGCGCCGCATGCACATGGAAATAGCCTGGCATGTTGATGCGGGCGATCGCCTCCATCGCTTCTTCATATTTGCCTTGACTATAGGCCTTATCGAAGGCCGCAATATGAACCCACCCGGGATAGTTGGGATTCAGCCGCATAGCCGAGTCCACCATCTGGCAACCCCGATCCCTTTCTCCGAACCGGGCGGTCAGCAGACCAAGGTAGGCAAGGACCGAACCATCCATGGGATTGAGCGCGAGGGCACGTTCCATCGCCGCACGGAAGGGCGCCTTTTCCTTGCGAAAGAAATACACCGTCGCCAAGGCGTAGTGGCCAAGGGCATGAGTGGGCGCAAGATCTACTGCGCGCAGCGCTGCCTCGAGGGCGCGATCGAGAGGTTTCGGGCCGGCATTGAATCCCTGCGCAAATTCGCCGCGATACATCATGGATAACATTGCCCAACTGTCGGCATGGCCGGGAGTTTGGCGGATGGTTCGCTCCAGTAGTCCGCGCACCGCCTCATGCTCCTCGGGAGTAAGGCGGGTGAAGTAGCTGAAGGCGCGCAGCACGGCCTCGTGCGGGGTCAAGGTGTCCATATCCTTGCTGCGCAAAATTTCACTCATGCTGCGCGGCAGAACTCCATATTGGTCGGCGACCGTGGCGACGATCCGTGGGACCAGATCATCCTGCACTTCGAAAACAGCTTCGGGAGTAAAGGGTCGTTCGTAGGTTTCTGCCCAGAGGTGCGCGCCAGAGACCGTATCTGAGAGATGCACGGCAAGCCTCAGCTTGTTTCCCGCCTGGCGCAGGCTGCCTGCCATTACGTAACGTGCGCCAAGTTCTTTTCCAATCGCGCGGATGTCGTCGGATTCGCTCGAGTATTTCGCTGTCGATCCTCGCGCGATCACGCGGAGATACGAGAAGCGCGAAAGGCCAGTTACGACTTCGTCCGTCAAACCTTCGGCTAATGCCTTAAGGTCGCGATTGTCGCCTGTGTATTTGAAGGGCAACACCGCAACCCAGAAACCTTCGTCTTGGCGCACTGCGCCGGAAGCGGTGTTTTGATCTTTGCCTAGGGAAGCAGTCGGGATCGGGGCGACTGTCGAAGTCCCGTCTTCCGGAATTTCCAGCCCCGCCTTGCGCAAGCCTTCGACCAAATGCTCGACCTGCTCGGGCGTCCACCACTTGGAAAATTCATGTCGTGCCGCAGAGGCAAAATCTGAACGCAATGCCAGCACTTCCTGGACCGCTTTTTGCGCAGCTTCACGTTGACCGAGCTGGCCAAGGGCGGCAGCCCGACAGACATGGGTATAGAAGAAGCCGGGCATATTAATACGAACCGCCGCTTCCAGCGCTTGTTCATACTTGCCGTGAAGATAGGCCTGAGAGAAGGCAGTGAAGCGGAGTATGCCGGGGTAGTTCGGATTTAGCTTCATGCCAGACTCGGCCATCTGCAACCCGCGCTCTTCATCGCCAGCATGATGCAGGAGCATACCTAGCAAGCCAAGAAGGGTCCCATCCATCGGGTTGAGTGCGACGGCGCGGTCGACTGCAGCGAGAAATGGCGCCCTCTCTTTTCGAAAGAAATAAACGAAGGCGCTCGCATAGTGGCCCAGAGAATGAGTTGGCGCAAGATCGATGGCGCGATCTGCCGCTGCCATAGCCCTCCCGAGTGGATCGGGCAAGGCATTGTATCCATCGGAGTACTCCACGATGTACATCAACGACAGCATCGCGGAGCAGTCGGCGTGGTCCGGGGCTTTACGCACTGCATTTTCCAAAATTCGCCTCGTGGCTGCATGCTCCTCGGGCGTCAGACGGGTGAAGTAACTGAAGGCGCGAAGCGACGCCTCATGCGGCGTTAACGAGTCCTCGCTTTTCTTGCGTAGGACTTCACTCATGCTGCGCGGAAGCACGCCATGTTGGTCGGCCACGGTTGAGACAATGCGGGGAACAAGATCGTCCTGCAAATCGAAAATAGATTCCGGTGCGAAATTACGCTCGTATATCTCGGCCCAGAGATGGGAACCGGAAACGGTGTCCGCCAGTTGAACAGTGAGACGAAGCTTGTTTCCCGCCTGACGAAGGCTGCCTTCCATTACATAGCGTGCGCCGAGTTCTTTGCCGATGACGCGTACATCGGGCGATTCGCTGGAGTATTTTGCTGTCGACCCACGCGCGATCACGCGCAAGTAAGAGAATCGTGAAAGGCCGGCGATGATTTCCTCGGACAATCCTTCGGCGAGAGCCTTCAAGTCCTGGTTGTTGCCGGTGTACTTGAACGGAAGCGCCGCGACCCAGAAGCCTTCATCAGCAAGGCTTTCGCTCGTCGCGGTCTGCATAGATGCGACGGCAGAAGAACCTGATGACGCAATGGCAACTCCCGACGGAGAAAGACCTGCTTTGCGCAAGTCCCTGAGTATCTTCTCGGCCATCTCGGGCAGCCACCACTTATTAAGTTCTTCCGCAGCGACGGTGGCAAAGTCAGGACGCAGAGCCAGCAATCCGGCGAGCGCCGCACGAGCCTCCTCCATTTGGCCGAGTTGGGTATGAACCACGGTGAGAGTGACCTGTGCCGTCCACAACCCCGGCATGTTGATCTTGAGCGCATATTCGAGCGCGCGCCGACCATCGCCTCGATGGTAGGCCTCCAGAATTATGGGGAACCAGTACCAGCCCGGATGATGAGGATTGAGCCGTGTGGCCCGTTCGGCCAGAGCGCAGCCGCGTTCCCAGTCGCCCGAATACGCAAAGTGCTGGCCCAGGAAAGCAGTGATATACCCTTCCATGCTGTTGAGTGCCAGGGCGCGATCGGCAGCGGAGCGGAACGCTCCAAGTTCGCGACGAAAGAAAAACGCTGAAGCCAGCGCCGCCTGGGCGAGTTGATTGGAAGGTGCCAGATTTGCGGCGCGGCGTGCTGCATCCATACACCGATTCATCGCATCGGGCCGTGTGTTGTATCCATGCGTATATTCGGCGCGATAGAGCCAGGAAAGCATCGCCCAGCATTCGGCGCGGTCGGGGGCGAGCTTCACGGCACGCTCCAGTGCCGTGATTCCCGCCAGATGCTCCTCTGTGCTGACGTGCTGATGAAATCCGAAACTGCGCAGCAAGGCTTCATAGGGCGTCATCGATTCCGGATCCCGCTGGCGAAGCGTCTCCGTCATGTTGTGCGCCAGAATGCCCTGCGTGTCTCCTACCGTGGCCACAACGCGAGGTACAACATCGTCGAGAAGCTCAAGCATGCCATCCGGCGTATAGGGCCGGTCGTATGCTTCCGCCCACAAGCCTGCGCCAGATGCAGCGTCAACCAGTTGCACAGCAATGCGAACTTTCGCCCCCGCCTGGCGAATGCTGCCCTCCATCACGTAGCGAGCTCCAAGTTCTCTTGCTGCCGTGCGCACATCGACGGGGCGCTGTGCATATTGTGCCGTGGAGCCGCGTGCGATCACGCGCAGGTAGGAGAACTTCGACATGTTGGTGACGATGTCGTCGGTCAATCCGTCGGCCAGTGCCGCCTGGTCAGCACCCCCACCCGTGGATTTAAACGGCAGCACGGCAACCCAGAAGCCCTCGTCTTCCCGAACGTCGGCGCGAGTAGCCCCGGAGGGAGACTTCGCAGCAATCGGCGGGGCGCTTGTCAGCACAGATGCGGGCACTGGGGTTGCGAGCGACTGATCCCCGTCAAGAATGTCGAGTCCCGCCTTGCGTAGACCTTCCATGAAATGTGCTGTGTGGTCGGGATCGAACCACTTCGCTGCATCCCGGCGAATCTCTGATGATGCTTGGGGGCGCAGCCGAAGTAATTCCCGCAAAGCTTTTCCCGCTTCTTCCGTGTACCCAAGTTGTCCGTAGCCCGCGGCCAGCAAAGCTTGCGTCCCGAAGTAGCCGGGCAAATTGCATTTCAGAGCAGCGTCGACCGCCGCACGATAATCCCGCTTGCGATAGGCGTCATTGAAGTCGGCATGCCAATACCAACCGGGGTGATGGGGATTCAAACGCTTGGCGCGCCCTGCCAGTTCCATTCCGCGTGCGGGCTCACCGGAGTGAACGAAAAGTTCGCCGAGCAAGGCAACGGCATTTCCGTCCAGCGGATTTAGCGCAAGAGTACGTTCCGCGGCGTTGCGGAATCCCGGTATTTCTTTCCGAAAGAAATGTGCTTGCGCCAACGCGAAATACGCAAGATGATTGGAAGGTGAAGTTTCCACGGCGCGCCGCGCCGCCGCCATTCCGCTGCTCAACGAATCTGGACGCATCTCGAAACTGTGGGCGTAATCCTCCACGAAGAGCAGAGCCAGCATGGCCCAAGCATCTCCATAGGAGGGCACCGTTTTCACCGCAGCTTCGAGTCCGGCGAGAGCCGGAGCCAGGCTTGCGGGAGCATACCCCTCGAAATAGCTGAAGCTGAGCAGCACGGATTCGAAGGGTGTGAGTTGATCGGGATCGCGCCCGCGTACCGCCGCGCTCATACTGCGGGGCAGAACGCCGTTCATGTCGGCGACGGTGGAAACGATGCGCGGGACAAGGTCATCCTGCAGCTCAAACACAGCTTCGTTTGCGAATGCACGCTCATAGTTCTCGGCCCAAAGGTGCGATCCAGTCTGCGCATCCACCAACTGCACGGCAATACGGATTTTCGCTCCGGCCTGGCGAAGCGTTCCTTCCATGACATAACGTGCGCCCAACTCCTTGCCCGCGGTCCGGACATCCACCGGTTGTCCCGCGTAGCGCGCTATGGAACTCCGCGCGATCACCCTCAAGTAAGAGAAGCGCGAGAGACCCGTCACGATTTCATCCGATAATCCTTCAGCGAGCGCTGCGAGATCAGCGTTGCCACCGCTGTACTTGAACGGCAACACCGCTACCCAAAAACCTTCGCCGGTCGCTGACGCACCCGAATCAGCAGCGGGTGCGTTGCGGGTCGATGAGGAAAGCGACGCCGGGCGGACTGCGGTTCGTGCCAGGTCGCGAAATTCATTGCTTACATCACGCGCCGTCTGCACTCGATGCCGCGGGTCTTTTTCCAGGCAGCGACGGATGATACGCGCCAGATCGCTGGGAAGATCGGGACGCGAGTTGGTCACTGACGGCGGCGTATCCCGCAGAATTGACGAAATTAACTCGGCTGAAGAACTGCCTTCGAACGGCCGTTTTCCGGTAGACATTTCAAAAAGGAGTACGCCCAACGAAAAAATGTCGGTGCGGTGGTCGAGCGGACGGCCAGAGGTCTGTTCCGGCGACATGTAGGCTGGCGTCCCCATTACCACTCCCGCCTGCGTCCGACTGTCGGACGTCATCGTGGCATGGCCGAGATTGGAAGCGCGAACGTCCTTTGCCAATCCGAAGTCCAGCACCTTGACGCGGCCCTCGCTTGTGACCATAACATTGGCAGGCTTCAGGTCACGGTGCACGATGCCTTTTTCGTGAGCCGCCGCGAGCGCGTCGGCCAAGCCTTCCGCAATTTCTACGATCTGCTCGATCGGCAGGCCGTTTTGGTTGATCAAGCGGTCGAGTGGCAGTCCTTCAACAAATTGCATCGTCAGGAAGTGGACGCCCTCTGCCTCTTCCACCGAGTAGATCGTGACAATGTTCGGATGATCGAGTTGCGCCAGGACCTTGGCTTCTCGGCGAAAACGCGCCAGCCGTTCGGCGTCTTGTGCCATCTCGGCGGGTAACACTTTGAGCGCCACATCGCGACCGAGTTTCGTATCGGTGGCGCGATAGACTTCCCCCATTCCGCCTGCGCCGAGTGCTGATCGGAGTTCGTATGAGCCGAGTTTCGTGCCGGAGACGAGCGCCATTCGTGGGCGTAATTATAGACCCGATGCAGCCATGGCAAGACGTGAACCAGCCGCGATCCGGGTGTTTTGTCTTTACCCCGGAACTTACTCAGTTGGTTCTGGGATTTCGCTGACTGTGAACTGGCGGATGCCGGCGATCTCGATCAACAGGAAGTCTTCATCCCCGGATTTGTTGACGTGCTCAACAACTGTAATGAGGCGCTCCCACTGTTCCTGCCTGCTCAGGCCACTTTCACGGAAAACGATCAATCCCGGATGAACCGGAGCGTCGAGAAGTTCGATGAAGTCTCGCGCGTTCGCCGTGACCACAAATCATGATCGAGGGCATAGTGCCAGATCACATGATCTGGCCGACCTGCAAGGCCAACGTGCGGTACAAGATTGAGAATACACACCTAGGTCAGCCAACAATCTCACTAATGCTGGAGAGATGTTCTCGTCCAGCAAGAGACGGATCATGCGCTCAGTGCGCGTCGAAGCGCCAACCGCTTGCGCGGTCGTCCGGGCCTTTCGGTGAGGCGAGAGAAGAGCCGGGCATAGGTTAGGTCACGAGAACTGAGTACCGGGAAATCCTCCGCAATTTCGTCCTCACGAACCCCCTTGCGAAAAAGGGATGCAACATGCTGAACGGGTATGCGAGTACCACGAAAAACGGGTTCTCCGCCCAAAACGTCAGGATTAGAAACAATGCGTCGTTTGCCCCAGCGGAACGCCGACAAGTTTCGCGCCACCTTTTCGCGGAATGCTTTACATTCAACGGAAACCTGTATGTCCCCGGATCGATAAACTAAGTCCGCGCCCTCTCTCGACCAGCGCGACGCCGTGCGATTGCCACGCGACAGAATCTTCGCCAAAGATTGCTTGTCTTCCTTGCTCAAAGCAAACGGAAACTCGACAATCACTTTCGTGAGAAGAACGTCTCCGACTGAGAATTGATAACGCACGGCTTTGCCGGTCTTTCGCTTAAATGACGGCGAGACGGACTTCTTTTCCAGCGCAGTCCGGATCGTTTCTGGCGACACCTCCGCAATTGCGGCCGCTTCGCTAAC
>JAFATF010000112.1 GCA_019244045.1 Acidobacteriota bacterium | reverse complement strand
CCCCGGATAGCGCCACATAACGTCCTGTACGTCTCCCTTGCTCTAGAAGCACCGACGTTGTCATTCTTCAAAGTCGATTTCAGCAAAATGTCAAACTCGACTTCAGCGGATGGAAACACTGCCCAGCCGTGCTCGCATTCGGCCGAGTAATTTCTTGCCATCCGGCCAAAGAGAGCCGTTCGGGTCGCCATGGCGATAAAGCGTCTGACGTATGATGCCGGTTCAACATTCACGCTTCCCATAAACTAGGATCGGGGCGGGTCCTTTAGCAACTCGTCCATGACCGTGCCGATGATCTTGTCGCGCTGCTCTGTCGACACGCTGGTATCGACTTTCAGCTCAAGCCGGATCGTCCGGGCAAGCACATCGGCAGAGGGCCCCGTTTTCGCGTCCTTCTTGCGGTCGCGATAGATGTCCCAAGCGAACTTTGCAACATTGAGCAGAAGCGCTGCCAAGGCGATGAGCGTTCCTGGCTCAAATCGCTCGGCGGGTTTGCCTGCTTGCAGCTGCGCCTCGACTGTTGCCGGTAGATTTCGGCCCAGATCACGGCTCAGCCGCTGAGCCGCACGCCGTGCAACGTCGTCAAAAGCGTTCGGCATGGTTTCTCCTCCTCTGGACGCGATTGACCGAGGCACCTCCAGCAGAGCGCCTCAGGCTTTCGGCTGATTGATCATCTCGGTGATGGCCGTGCAGAGCTGTGCGGGCAGTGTCGCGCCGGTGCAGCGCTGCCAACTCGCTTCCAGCGCTGGCATGCCAAGAGACGCAATCAGGCGTGCAAGATGGTGCGGTCCTGGCCCTGTGGCTGGATGCGGGAATTCAGGAAACAGAGCGACACAATGCACCATCCAGTCCAGCGCTGCCGTGGGATCTCCGCGCGCTTCGGCAAGCAATCCAAGCTGGCCATAGCTGCGGGCCCGGCCTGGCCGGTTGCCGAGGGCCTCCTCAATTTCCAACGACTTGCGAGACCACTGCTCGGCTGTGGCCAGATCGCCCCGAAGCTGCGCCACCATGCCGAGCTGGTGATAGCTGCTGGCCAGGCTGGGCCGGTTGCCGAGGGCCTCGAAAATCTCCAACGCCTTGCGATACCACTGCTCGGCTGTGGCCAGATCGCCCCGGTCCTGCGCCACCGCACCCAGGTTGTGATATAGCGACTGAAAAACTAAATGGCAGATTTGCGTAAAAAGTTCGTATGCTGATACACTGAGTACGTGATACAGATTGATATATCAGATGATGAAAAGTTGTTACTGCGTGACTACTTCAAAACATCACCAATTGGATTGATCAGACATAAAGCACAAGCAATCATCATGCGCTCACAAGGCATGTTTATCCTTAACATAGCAGAAGCATTGTTTGTTTCGGAAAGAACTGTTGAGAGATGGATAAAAGATTTTTCGAGAAGGAGAATGGCAAGTATATTTAGTGGCCGGATCGGGAACGAATATGCTGCTAAATTAACCAGAGAACAAAAAGAAGCAATTAAGAAAATCCTTGCTCAGAAGCCATCACTGTATGGATTACCAAAAGAATTCTGGGATGTGCCGCAGTTGAAGAAATATGTCTATGCGAAATTTGGACAGGTATACGAAACAGACAGGTCATATCATTTTTTATTGGAGTTTGGGAACTTGAGTTTCAAAGTGCCTGATAGATTTAATGTCAAAAGGAATGAGCAGAAAATAGCAGTGAGGATGGAACAGATATATGAAGAGATTTTGCCATATATGGAAGATTCGAATTGGGAAGTATTTTGTTCTGATGAGACACGAATACAATTAGAAGCAATTACCAGACGAGCGTGGATTAAAAAAGGAGAAAAGACCGTATTGAAAGTGCAAAGGACCGATGACTATCAGAATTACCTTGGATTTCTCAATCAAAAGACCTACACGCTGCATGTATTTGAGATTGCCTGGGGAAACTTAGAAGAAGTGATTAAAGCAACTGGTGAATTTATTACGCTGTATCCAAACAAAAAGATTTGCATTATTTGGGATAATGCCACGTGCCATAAAGGAATATTGATGAGACAAGCTCTTTCCAAAGGGAGAGTATTAGAAAGGGTTCACCTCATCAATCTTCCACCCTACGCTCCTGATGTCAATCCAATAGAACATGTCTGGAATACAACGAAAGAGCAGTTATCCAACAAACAAGATTATTCATTTCAACAAACAAAACAGAAATTTATAGCATTGACCAACAACAAATTCTTCCCGTATCAAATCTGACATTTAGTTTTGCGCTTGCTATAGCTGCGGGCCAGCCCGGGCCGGTTGCCGAGGGCCTCGAAAATCTCCAACGCCTTGCGAGACCACTGCTCGGCTGCGGCTAGATCGCCCCGGTCCTGCGCCACCATGCCGAGCTGGTGATAGCTGCTGGCCAGGCTGGGCCGGTCGCCGAGGGCCTCGAAAATCTCCAACGCCTTGCGAGACCACTGCTCCGCTGTGGCCAGATCGCCCCGGTCCTGCGCCACCGCACCCAGGTTGTGATAGATGACGGCCAGGCGCGGCTGCTGGTCGGGTCCATCGGATATTTCGAGTTTCTGCCGGATGGCATCATAGGTGCGGTGAGCGAGGTCGAGTTCGCCTGCTTTGAGGGCTCGCTTGGCCTCCCTGCCGGTGGCAAACAGCCAAAACGCACCCACCTCGCCCGCCAAGTCGGGCGGAGTGCTCTTTTTGTCCTCCAGCGCAGCGCGACAGCGATCTACCCAGCCATGCGCCTCCTGGCGCAGGCCGCGCACGTCCCAGAATTCGTTGAGCGGCTCCATGAGCGCCTGAGCTTCGCGATACCGGCGCTGTGTCAAAGCCAGGCCAAGCAGCCGGCCCATGGTGCGGCGTTGTCGATCGAGCAGCGCAAACGCAGTCTCCGCCGCACCACTCCGGATTTGTCGCAGGAGCCAATCCCCAAACATGGCATAGGCTGCCAGCAAGGCGTGCTCGGCTGCCACATGCTCGGCCACAAAGCCCTCTCCCGTCAGCTGCCGCCACTCCGCCATTAAATAGGCTGGCAGCGCCGGATGCAGGCCATACATGCCGCCGCCCAGCTCGGTCAGCACCCCGATCCCCGTCAGCCGCTTGAGCAGCGCCGACCACACGTCCTTAGTCACCTGGGCAAACCGCGCCGGAACACCGTCTGCCTCCGCGAATGAAGCCAGCACATCCTCATCCACCACGCCCTCGAACAGCGCCAGCGCCAGTGCCCGCTCACGCTCGTCAGGCACGACATGATCGAGCGAGTATTTCAGGCTGGCACCCAGCGAAGCCAGCCGGCCCTCGCCGACAAACCCCGCCGGCAAGGTTCGGGTATTGCCCTTCAGCACCGCAAGCAGATCGCCGGCTGACATCCGTTCCAGCTGCGGCAGCAACAGCCGCAGGCTCAGCGGATGCCCGCCGAGCCACTCCATCAGCTCAGCAAAGGCCCGCTCGTTGCGCCGGGTCCGCCCCGTCGGATAGGGCCGCAGCACATCTTCGGCCATTTCCGCCGCCTCACCCGTCGTCAAGCCGCCTAGCTCCAGCCGGCGCACATCTCCCAACCAGTCCTCCGGCGTGCGGCTAGTGAGGATCACCCCACTCTGGCCATCCCGCGCCACCGCGTGCAGGAAGTCGCGCATGCGCTGCTGCTCCGCCGCATCCAGCGCTGGGGTCGCCCCGGTCGGGCCCGGCAGCTCACGCACACTCTCGAAATTGTCCCAGATCCAGAGTAGCCGGTGCTCACGGAGCACCTGCAGGATCAGCTCACAGCGTTGCGCCGCATCCTGGGTGCGGCCAATAAAGTCAGGGCCGAACAAGTGCAGTCCAAGCGCGGTGATCACGCCATCCAGGCCGAATGACGCCACCCCCGGCTCGAAGGAATGAAACACCACCCAATTCGGGTTCTCGACTCCTCCGTATCCAGTCAATATTGGCATTGCAAGCAGAAACTATACGGATGTGATAGAGTTAAAACATGTCCGTAAAACTGCCCGATATCAATATTGATGCAGTTACCTCACTGGATGAAGCAAAAGAGATTATCAGTCAATTGCTGGATA
>JAFATF010000684.1 GCA_019244045.1 Acidobacteriota bacterium | reverse complement strand
ACTACTTTGACGCGGCTATGCAGCACGGCTCGGAAGACCCGGCCGCCGCGTCTAAAACTGACGAGTACTGATCAACCGCTCCGTGCGGGGCTCTTTTTTGTCTGAGTACGGGTGCTCTTAGGGAGCGCTGCAAAGGGTATCTTTCGTAGTCTTCAGTGCTCTGTACGAGACCTTGCGACAAGCGCTGGTGCAGTACGGACTCTGCGTCGAATTAAAATTCCACCCCTCAGGAACATGCACCACGTTGCAAAGACCGAAAACATTTTATATGATTTCGGAATAACGCGGGGTCGGGGTCACATCATGCGGGCTGCTGAAATCCGAACGGAAGCGCGCCGGCTGAGGGGTGCTCTTCGTAAGTTGACCACCTCCCAGCGACCTGAGGCACCCCCTGCTTCGGAAAACTCCATCCGGAACAACATTGAGCACTGTCGGGCGTTGCTGGTGAAAGGCATTCCCGAGCCACAACGCCAACTCATTGAAGCGCTCGTCCGGCACATGGAAAGGAATGCCTCCGATTCGGCTAGCGATTCTCAACAGCAGGACGGGCGCCCGCCGCAAGCGCAGTCAGTTGAGAGGCGGGTTTACATCGTGGCTCGCGAACTCATCCGAGGTCAGGGACTGCAGACCGTTGCTCACCAACGGGAAGTCGCTCGGATCGCTAGTTGTGGTGGCGACGAAACTTCCGCCGTCGCATGGCACGAGCTCGCGGATGTGGCAGATCGCATTATTCAGTTAGCCGACGGACAGGAGCAAGCATGAACGGGGGACGGCGCTGTCGCCAGCGATTCTGAATAGAGCGCATCATAAAGTGGGGACACCATGTGGGACGAGGTGACACAGGCCGAGATCGAGCTCGCAAAGCAAAAGCTGGCTGAGTTGCGTGGCATTTTGCTGCGGAAACACGAGGAGGAACTGAAACAGCTTGATGTCGACGAGGCCGATATCGACAGGTTGGCGCGGTTAGCCGGCAATTTTACGGCGAAGTACCTCAATGAGCAACCGGTGCCGTCGCAAGCTGACACTCCGACCAACAACATAATCCAGCCGACACCGTGGCGGATGCGGCTGCCGGTCCCGAGACGAGGAAAAAAATGATGCTGCGATCGTGCGAATCAGGAACGGGAGTCCTAAGTTGGATAATAGAGGGTTAGCCCCGCCTATACGCCGGGAAGCTACGGGCAAGATGAGGCGCTTGGGGGAACGCCTAATTGCTTGTGTCCTGTTAGTGCTAACCGCGCCATTGATGATGATCATCCTGCTAGCAATTAAATGCCTGGATGGAGGTCCAGTACTTCAAACGAGACAGCGGATCGGCCAAGATGGCAGGTCCTTTCAGATGCTGAGTTTTCGTACCACTCTACACGATCGCCGGCAAATGCGATCGCTTTGGCAGCCCACACGGATTGGCCAATTCCTCCGGACCACGCGCATGGAAGCCCTACCGCAGATTGTCAATGTACTCCACGGCGATATGTTTTTGGCCGAAATGACCTTCTTTGATTAGGAGGCTCCTCCTTATCTCGGACTGCTGGTAGTCTATCTCTTGCTTACGAAGCCCCGCTTGAATTGGTCTCTCGGGCGGTAGTTACCCTACACATTATGCAAATTCGGTGAGAGCTGACCGGGCTCCGCGGGGGCGATAAGCCGCTAACCTCGGAGCCGAGCCCTCCCGTGCTCACATCAAGAGAAACTACGACCGACACTCGATTCCAGCAGCGGTCCCGGTGCGCCGGCCTGAGCCCAGAAACTGAAAATATCGGTTCGCCTGCAGGGGCGAGGCACACCGGTACCACAGAGGACCAAAGTCTACATTCGACGCGGGAATTCTGCCGTTATAAAGCCGTCCCCGAGCCTGACTCTTCCCGGATCAAGGATATCATGACCGGGACGGCTTACGGACGGGAACTCTGGGCGCTTAGAGCCGGTTTCGGGGTTCATTTTCTGCGGCAAAGCTGGCTTGTCGTCGCGCCGACGCAGAGGCGGGTGTGCGTTGCCGTTAATCGTTCTTGCCATGATTTCCTCCTCGAAGCGGACTGGCTCGACCAGTCTCGGTGAAAAGGATGGCACGTTCTCTGGGAACACACCTGGTAAGAAACCAGGGGAAATAGCGGGAAAAGCGTCTTGCTTTTGAGCTTTTCCGGATTTTTTCCGGGATTTTTCCCGGGAGCGCACCAGGCCAGGAAGCACGATGGAATGTGATGGGCGTGATCTCGCCCGCACCGAGCCCGTCGCACCAGAGGAGCGGGACAACATGCAGGTTAGCGATGGCGAATGACTATGTGCAGCTGATTTCTCTTATTGAGCGCCTTCATCGTCACTTGCTAGAGCTCGTGAAACTTGAACTCGAAGGTTTGGGAGCTCGCGATATCAATAATGTGCAGGCATTGATGTTGTTTAACATCAGTCACGCAGAGATGACAGTTGGTGAGTTGACCCTGCGGGGTTGTTATCTCGGTACTAATGTTTCCTACAACGTAAAAAAAATGGTCGACAACGGCTATCTTGACGCTGAACGTTCGGCCCACGACCTGCGTTCGATCCGCGTCAAGCTTACCAACAAGGGACACAGTTTGCGGGACCGCCTTGCCGGCATGTATAGTCGGCACTCCGATATGCTCGCCGAAACCAATCTCACAGAGGCTGATTTGCAGGGCGCGCTGGGCGTATTGGAGCGGCTAGAGCGGTTCTGGACAATGGCAAACTATCGTTTGGATCGCCGTGTTCAAGATCCCTTTGCCGAGAACGCTGTTCGACAGCATCGACCCGCATCTGCGCAGCGCGGAGGTAAGTTATGATCAGGTGGGTTCCCATTCCCCCAACGATTGGAACTCGGCAGCACTGCCACTGTATATGTCTATCTCATTTCCGCAACTGTCGGTGATGAAGACCACACCACATTCGCCCTCGTCGGCAACTTCAATCACTTCGCCAAAAAACATGCCAAAGATACCATACCTGGCTGTCCATTTTTGTCCGACGTAAAAGTGTTTCATTTCTGCCTTGCGCGGTGATTGCTCTCGGCTTGCGCTTGAAAGCTTATGGCTCTAAAAATATTGCTAACTATTATCCGCTCCCATGCGGCTGTACATACCATAGAGGCCGGTCCACATACAGAGGATCAACGGAACGGCAGAGTATCAACGATCCCCCGGACCCCGCTCCATGCCTCGCCCCTAGCTCAACAGTTAGAACTCAAGGATCTTCGCAACCTGCCGCACTCAGTACGCGGGGCGTCCGCCCGCGCTGGGAGGTTAGCGCACAGCTTACCAGAATCAGGATCGCGCCGAAAATGCTCACAAGAGCCGGTGCTTCACGAAATACGATAAATCCAGCGAGGACCCCGATGACTAGCCGGACTAGAGTGTAGGGGGCGAGCGTGGACGTCTCGGCATGTTTAACTGCGACAATGCCCAGATAAACTCCCATAGGTCCCAATAGAAATACCCCGGATAACCAGAACCCCGTCGTCGCATCGGGAATTTGAATGGGCGCGCCAAAAACTGGGATCAAAAAAAGGCCGCCAGTCGCCGAAACGAGGTTCACATAGAGCATGGTGGTGACCTCATTGTCATGCCGTTGGGCATAGCGATTCAGGACAAAGGAAAGGGCATTGAGACTAGTGCCTGCCAGAACCACAAAATACGAGACGTTCCAGCTGCGGAATGATGGTTGAGCGATAAACAATGCGCCGATAACGCAGACCGTGGCAGCGAGCCACCGGCGTGGCGCTACAGACTCCCGGAGTATGAGGGCGGAGAACACAGTGATGTAGGCGACTTGCATGTAGCTGAGCGCCGTCGCGTCGGCGAACGGAAGGGTTCCAAACGAGTACATCAGGACCCATAAATAGCCGAGCGCGACGCCACCACGGAACAGATGCAGCGTTATGTGCTGGGTGCGTAGCGAGGCACTCGAACGCCAGGCAATCGCGGCCGCTATGACCACACCGCCTGTGGCACGAAGCAATGCCAGTTGGATGATCGGAATGCGCCCGCCAAGGTGATGAACCATGGCGGTTTCAACGAGAAAGAATACACCCTGGCCGACGATCAGGCTGATGGCTAGCCGTTGCTTCATTTCTCTCCTAGAATTCGAGGCAAGCTGGTGGCGCGCAAAATCGATGGATATTAGCGATGACGAGAGCCAGTCCAAAGGCTCCGCTGGTTGCACAGTTCGCCTTCGCGAACCTAGGTGATCCACGCCCCAGAGTGCGTATTTGCGATCCAGAGCCTCATGACTACTGAGACCTTCCAGTGTCCAGCGAAATGCGAAGGGCCAGTCTTCGAGAAGGCCCGGGTCCCCAATTTCGTCGGATCCGCATATAGTCCTTCGAGCGAGGAGGCGTGGACAGTCGCGAAGCGCCAACGTCCAGTTAAACGGCACCAAGCGGGTGTGCGGCGGACGAGAGGAAACGCGCCGTGAATAACGTCACGAAATTCCGACGTAAAACCGGGACGCGCTCGGACCCCGTTCCCAAGAGAGAGGTACGAGTCCATCTGCTCGGTAGGATGCGCGCGATAGGCCCGGCGGGCGAAAATATTCTACCTCGGGCAAAGAAAACTCAGGCAGTCTTGGCGTATTTGATTTTAATGCGAGGGGAGGGATTGTTACGGAACCGAATAGCGGGAATAATCTGGGATCGCTCGGGTGAGGCGCAGGCAAGGGAAAGCTTGCGGCATGCCTTAAACGAGTTGAATCGGACGAGCTTCTGGCGGCTCGAGAAAGATCATGACACGGTCCGTCTTGATGTTTCTGGTTACTGGATCGATGCGTTTGAAGTGCCTGAGCAACCCGATATGCTCCTCGAAGGGCTTTACGGCACTTCGCCAGCGTTCGATCAGTGGCTGATCGCAGAGCGTAGCCGCCTCGAGCAGTTCTGGCAGACTCGTCTGGAAAGGGAGCTTGACGAGCTCACTACTCAAGGCGCAGCGCCGGAACTCCGAGCCGCCGCAGCGCGGAAGCTGCTAAACGTGCTGCCGAGTCACGAGCCTGCCGTTCGGAGCTTAATGACGGCATTTGTAGATCTAGAGGAACACGGCCAGGCAATCCGGGAATATGAACGCTTTCGGCGGGTTGTAAGCACTAGTTTAGGAGTGCCGCCATCGGAGAAGACAGCGGCGTTGTACGAGGCAATCCGTCTGGCATCGCGCGCTAGGGCCGCGCGAACGGCCCACTCTGCCCGGCAGAATGCGTCCCCTCCGAAAGAATTGCCTCCAGCACAACTGTATCCAGGTGACACCGAAGCGCCGTTAACGCAAACAGCGTCTTATCTTCAGCCATCAATTGCCGTCTTGCCACTGCGTAATTTATCAGGGGAATCGACTAATGATTATGTCTCGGAAGGACTGGTCGAAGATCTCGTCGAGGCACTAGCGCGCATACCCGACCTCTTCGTTGTGTCCCGATTGTCCGCGGCGAGCTTCCGAACCTCGGAACGGGCTCCTGAAGGCGTTGGCGAAGCCTTGGGGGTGCGGTACGTGCTTTCCGGTAGTATTCGGATAGCCCTGGACAAATTGCGGTTGGTTGTCGAGTTGACTGATGCAGTCACTGGCGCGGTTATGTGGATCTCGAGAATCGATGAACGAATTTCCGACCTGCTCGAGATTCAAAGTAGCTTGGCGGAGAAAATCGTCCGGTCGTTAGCTCCACACGTGCGTTCCGCGGAATTGAAGCGTGTGCGGGTCAAACACCCCGAACATCAGGGAGCATACGATCTCTTTTTGCGCGCGCAGGAAAATATGCACAATCCATCGCGTACCGTATTCGAAAGCGCGGAACGTTTATTGGAGGAAGCGATCGCGCGCGAACCTCATTATGCGGCTGCACTCGCCTGGCTTGCTCACTGGCACGTAATGCGAGCCGGCCAGGGCTGGTCGCCGGATGAAGCGCATGACGCCGCGCAAGCTGCTCAGTACGCGACGCGGGCCGTAGAATGTGATCCGACAGAGCCGATGGCCTTCGCAGTTCGGGGGCACGTTAGCGCCTATTTCCATAAAGACTTCGAACTCGCGTTGGCCTGTTTTGAGAAGGCGCTGCAAGTCAACCCAAATGCCTCTCGAGCTTGGCTATGGAGCGCCTACACGCATGCCTGGATCGGCAATGGATCCCAAGCAGTCCGAAACATCGTTCGGGCGATGGCTCTGTCCCCATACGACCCGCTCGTCTGCGCATATAGCGGCGGAGCAAGCTTAGCCTACCTCGCCAACGGTCAGTACGCGCGCGCAATTGAATTCGCTATGCGATGCATGCGCGAAAACCGCAGCTATACCACAGCGTACAAGGCGCTTGTGTTGGCTTTGGTGCTTTCAGGACGCGAAACGGAAGCCCGAGGCCCAGCTAATCAGCTTCGCCTATTAGAGCCGACGTTTACAGTGCAGCAATTCCGGCGCAGGTCACCCGCGTGCACCGGTACGCTGGGGGAGCATTATTGCGAGGCCTTCGAGAGAGCAGGTATTCCCGCTCGAGGTTAACATCCTCGACATTCTCCTGAGTTTATCCGGTTGGACGAACTAACATTGCGCGGCGCTCCGCCCCTTGAGTGCGCTTCGGCAGTAGAGCGAGGCGGCCCGACTGTCCTCGAAAGAGCTACAAACACATGAGCGGCAAGACCATCTTGCCGGTTCCGCCCAGAAGGTAACCTCTAAATGACGTGCGATGCCAGAGAGAGCCCAACCATGCGGGAGACATCAGATCCAGTCGTTTGCCAATTTTATCGGCTTATCCCAGATGCTCCCGTACCACGGCGTGCGGATCGTTCAGCTGATGGCACTCTCTCCGTCAACGCCTATCGATATTGCGAGGCCATCGCGAGCGCGTCAGCTTTCGGATGGTATATTTACCCTCCGCTCAGCTTCAGCCTCTGGTGGGATGGCACCGAGATCGCCTGGACTTATGGCGGAGCGGATGAGTGGTATGCGTTGCGGGGCGCTCAGTACCCGGGCTTCGGAGAAACCTTTGAGAAAGTTGCACCCAAAGATCTTGCAACGCTCGCGCCACCATTTCTCGTCCAAGGCAGTCTCCCCGGCGTCGTTCAGATCTGGAGCGGCTATTTAGCTCGCACTGCCCCTCGCTGGGCGTTGCTCTCGCGGGGTGCAGTAAACATCCCGAGAACCCAAGGGTACGAGAGTTTTGAAGGTATTGTTGAGACCGATACCTGGTTCGGCCCGCTCTTCACGAATATCCGGTTAACACGAACGAACTCTCCGGTCGAATTCCACATCAGGCGTCCGTTGTTTCAGGTGCAGCCGCTTCTCCGCGATTGCTACCAAGAACCGAGTTTCGAAGTGTTGGAGTTAGCTGATATGAAAGCGGCCGACTGGCAGCGCTTCGAGGCAAC
>JAFATF010000546.1 GCA_019244045.1 Acidobacteriota bacterium | reverse complement strand
GTGTTACCGAAGAAATTAGACCCGCAGTAGGACGATCCTATTGCATCTGGATGAAAAACGCGACTGATCGGATCCGCAGTTGCGAGACTGTTCGCGAAAACACCGGAGACTGCAGGCGGCGTCGGCGGGGTGTATAGCTCGCTGTATACGCTTTCCGGCGGGTCGATTGCGGCCTCGCCGCCGTAATGGCCCGGCTGATAGCCGTCGTACTCGCATTGTGTGATCGCGCCACCGTTCATATCTTGAATATTGCCCGAAAGGGTCGCGAAAAAGGCGCAGTCCTCTTCTTCTTGGTCCTGGCCCGTCGGGTCCGTGCCATTGATCGGATCTCCTCCTCCTGACCTGCCCCCGTTTTCTCTACCAATCATAACTATGAAATTCCTACATTCTGCGTAGGGTCCTTGGCCCGAGTAAACTGGCAATTCGAGGCGGAGGCCAAGGCGGCCAGTTCAGAGTCGAGGTTTGGAATCACTCTGCTGGCCGCCTTGGCCGGAGCTTCGAATTGCGCGGCGAACTCTGCCGGGGTCCGATACGCCAAAGCGCTGTGTGGCCGATGTTGATTGTAATCCTCCCTCCACGCCATGATCTTGTGGCGCGCGTCTTGTGTATTCTGAAACCAGTTTGCATTCAGACACTCATCCCGCAGGCGTCCGTTGAAACTTTCTATTGCCGCGTTCTGCGTTGGCTTTCCCGGCTCGATGTGAATTATCTCGATACCTCGCTGCTCGCACCAGCTTTGGAAGTGTCGGCTGCGGAACTCCGGCCCATTATCGGTTCGAATCCTGCGCGGAAATCCGTGAACAGCTGCGGCCCGCTCCAAGGTGCGCGTCACACGTTGGCTCCCGATCGAAGTGGCCACTTCCACTTCCGGGCTGACCCGGCTGTAGGTATCCACGATCGTCAGCGCCCGCAATTTCTGCCCGTTGCCCGCGCAGTCGCTCACAAAATCCATTCCCCATTCCTCGTTCACCGCACTCACCTGAGCTACGGGCTGCGCCACCCCCAGCAGGCGTTTACGCTTTTTCCAGCGCACGCTCAGGTTCAGCTTCACACATAACCTCCGCACTCGTTTGTGGTTCACCTCCTGTCCTTGCCGCTGCAGCAATGCCGTCAGCCGCCGGTAGCCGAATCGCGGCCGCTTCCGCGCCAATTCTTCCAGCTGTTGCTTCAATTCCACGTTCCTCTCCGCCTTGGCCTGGTAGCGATGACTGCTACGGTCCACTCCCACCAGCTCGCAAGCCCGGCGTTGGCTCAGGTTGAATTTTTCCTGCACAAACGCCACCTCAGCGCGACGGCTTACGAGCTCCATCCGTTTTTTGAGATCACCGCCTTCAGCGCTTCCCGGTCCAGCGTTAGATCCGCCACCACCGTCTTTAAACGTCGGTTTTCCTCTTCCAGGTGCCGCAGGCGTTTCGCGTCGTCGCTGTTTAAGCCCCCGTACTTCTTGTTCCAGGCGTAGATGGTGTGCTTGCTTACGCCTACTTCCTTACCCACCTCCGCCGCATTCCTTCCGGCTTCCAGTTGCTTCACTGCCGCGATGATCTGTTCTTCTGTGAATCGGTTCTTCTTCATGTCCTCTCCCAAAACATCCCAATCGTATCCTGTTTTGGTAGAATTTTTGGGGGGCACGTCAACGCAACCCGGGCTGCCGCTCGGAATCGGGCACATCCGTACGCAGACACATGATTATTGGCGCCACGGCACGATCACCCTGTTCGCGGCGCTGAACTACCTGGATGGCAAGATTCTGTCGAGGACCGAACCGCGCCATACGCATGTCGAGTGGCTACGGTTTCTCAAACAAATTGAGCGGGAGACCCCGGCGGATCAAGAACTGCATCTGATCGTGGACAATTACGCGACCCATAAGCACGCGAAGGTGCGGCAATGGATGGAGCGGCATCCGCGGTTTGCGCTGCACTTCACACCAACCGGCAGTTCCTGGATGAATCTCGTGGAGCGCTTCTTCGCGGACCTTACCCAAGACTGCGTACGGGAGGGGAGCTTCCGTAGCGTAAAACAACTAATCGAGGCCATCGAGGAGTTTCTGGAGGTCCGGAACGAGGAGCCGAAACGATATGTGTGGCG
>JAFATF010000536.1 GCA_019244045.1 Acidobacteriota bacterium | reverse complement strand
GGTTCGGGATTGTCGTGGGCCTGGGCATCTTTGCCACTGTTGATTTGGCAACGTCTGCGGTGCTACTGATGGAGAGCGGCAAGGTCCCGTTCGAGCAACAAGGAATCTTGCAGCTCAACATGACCGTGATCTCAATGGCAGGATACCTGGTTTCGGTGCTGATCTGGCTTGGCTATAGTTTGTTTCCGCAGCCGGCTGCAGAGCTGACGGTAAGAATCTCTCAACAGGATCTGGAGTCCTGGAACGAAGAACTGCAAAGGTTTCTATAACGATCATGATGACTCTTATTCTGCTAGTCTTGGCAACAATTGGCCTGCTGTTTTTCCTAGTCGCAGCCATCCGTGGCCGCGCCGCGTCCGTGACCAGCATTGCAGATCTAAAAGATCGAACTCGGGCGATTGATCTGGCGGCCTTCCGGAATCTGATCAATCCTGCCGAAGAGCAATATTTGCGGGAAACTTTAGCCCCCCACGATTTTAACCAAGTGCAAAGGGAACGCATCCGGGCAGCTATCGCCTATGTGGACGCCGTCGCCGATAATGCCGCCGTTCTGTTGCGTTTGGGAGAGGCCGCGCGCCGGAGCGCAAATCCGCAGGTCGCCGAACTCGCCCTCCTCCTGGTGAACAACGCATTGCGCGTTCGCGCGTACGCAATCTGCACCCGCACTCGCTTCTATGCCGCCCTTGTTCTTCCAGGAATACACGTGTATCCACCAACGGTCACTCGCATGTATGAGCAACTAACTGGCAGCGCCTCGAGGCTCGGCTATCTTCAGAACAGCGCCCCCATCCAACGCACTGTCCCTATTTTGTAGCTGGCCCGATTCTTGACCATCTTGCAGGTGCGGGCGGAACAAGCAGCAGTGGGAAGCTGTCTTGTGGCCGTTCTCAACCTTTAGTGCGACGATTGCAACAAGTCTGCGCCGATCAAGCATAGCGGCTCGTTGCCGCCAAGGGCGAATCCTGTTCGGATTCTGGAACAAGCATGAAATTATCACTTGACGGCAAGCGACTTCTCTTATCATTCGGGAAAGCACCAGTGAGCTTGGCCGGCTAGATGAAACGCAAATCGACGCACGAGGATGTCTTTGAAGAAGGCCGCTTCTTCACCGGATTTCACTGGAACTCGCACGCCTCTTCCGAAGCCGAACGGATGTTGTCGCTATGTTTCAATGGTGCACATGTTGGCCTTGCAATCATTGACGCACGGCTACGCTACCGAATGGTGAATCCGTATTTAGCTGCTTCGCATAATGCTTCGGTAGAGTCTCATGTGGGGAAGCATTTACGGGAGATCCTCGGAAACCTGGCGAGTCAGGTGGAGCCTGCAGTCCGGCAAGCACTCGTTTCCTTACGACCTATTGTGAATTACAGGATCAGCGGCTCATTGCCGACACGGCCAGACAAGGCACGTTGGATATGCACATATTTTCCTGTTGCGGATTCGAATGGGAACGTAAGGCAGGTTGGTGCACTGGTCGTGGAGTTGGGCCGGGATATTCAATTTCATCCTTTGCACGAAGTTGGCTCGGCTGCGACGGTGCTCCGATCATGGAAAGACATCGCGCAATACGTGGGGGTGTCCGTCAAGACAGTACAGCGTTGGGAACTGGCACACGAGTTTCCCATCCACCGAGTGAAACCCAACAAAGGATCAATCGTGTTCGGGTACCAGAACGAAGTTGAGGACTGGCTTCGTGAGCGGAGCTCCGACACAGAGCATTTCAGACGACGATGATTTTGCGCCATAGAGAAGGGCAGCTTTCGATCAAGCTAGAGACCAATGCCCAGCACGCATGTTACTTCGGTGAGTCTGTGACTTTTCTTGACGCTACTGGGCAACGTCAGAGCTCAGGTACTGTGGACAGCAAGATTTAATGAGGTAGCGAATCACCGTGTTGTTGTCTGATCCACTCGCGGTAACCGGCATCTTCCTGATCGGGGCCTCAGCAGGTGCATCGCTCACCTATGCCAGATGCAAGCAAGTCCTTCGCGATTGTCGCAGAGCGCTCGCCGTAACCTCAGACCACGAGTATGTCTCTGAGACTTCCGACCCCCGTTTTCATATGAAGGCTCTGATTGTGGGGCGGGATTCGGAGATGATAGGCATCTTTTCCTACTTGTTCCGCGAGAAGCACATTGAAGCGCAAAAGTGCTCAGATGAATCTTCCGCACTTGAACAACTTGCGTCAGAGAAGTTTGCCGCCATTGTTTTGGATTTTGATGATGTGCGTGGGTGCGCAGACATCCTCAGGCGGATGGCGGGTCCCAATAAGCAGGTGCCCGTATTTGCCGTAGGCACTGATAGCCAGCTTAAGGAGGCGGCTTCCGATTTGGGTGCAGCCACCCTGATCGCGCGGCCGCTGGTCCTGTCTGAGGTTCGAGAACTGTTGAGTGCGGCCTATGGACGTATGCTCCGTTATGAGCAGACGTACTTCAGGATCTCGGTGGAACTGCCGGTGTCGATTCGCAAAGGCTCAGGGGAGCTGTTGCACTGTACGACCCTCAATGTGAGCCAAACCGGCATGGCGGTCCGCACACCTTCCAGCTTTACCGTCGGTGAAACACTCACGATCGCCTTCGCAATACCGAATACTGACGTTTTCGTGAGCGCCGAGGGTAGCGTAATCTGGGATGACAAACACGGGAAAGCAGGCATGACGTTGCACTGCTCGAGCGCGTCTATGGAAGCCCGCTTCAACGAGTGGCTTCATGACCACTTCTTCATGACTATATCTAAATCTGCAACACAGGATGCAAAGGGAGTCAAAAAAGCAGCGAATGCGTAGCTGTCCGCCTCTCGGAAGCACCTCAGAATTAGCTATCAGCTTGGCATGTGCGAGTTGCAGCGCCGACTTGCCGTGGACAAGTGAGCCAGCAGGACCTTTGAGCACGCTTCCAAAGGCCTGCAAGCCGATGGCCAGCATGCTGGGACCGGCACCCACGGCAAGACTGTTCTAGGCAAGCTTATTTTCCCTAATATCCGCAATTTTGGGCAGAGCTGCACAACGTTTCCGAGCCTCGCCTGGAGGGATGAAACCGGCGTTCGTGATGCACGCTGCGCCTTCTGTAAGCCAACCGGCGGTGGCGGTGCATTGCATTCTCGTTGAGGCGGCAGCCTCGAGACGGTTACCGATATCGTGACTTTTTCCCGGCCGGTGCGAATGGTGGGAAACATATGGCGCGCCCGGAATAATCGATTAATTCGCGAAGATGTCGCCGGGTGTTGCCCCGCCTTGACAGCCGCGGCGCCCCCTATACTGGCGAACGTCTGCTCTTGACAACGCCCTTTGAACCCCAGCAACCGATCTGCGCAGGGTGCCTGTAGGATCACTCCGAGTACTGCGTTCAAGCGCTTGTGAGTGTTTCTAGCTGTCTTTAGTGCCCACCGCATACACCTGAAGTAGTCCTCGATCCGTCGATCACATATTTCTGAATGGATCTCGGAAGGTTTGGCCATGTCAATATTCCCAATGATTGATCAAGGCGTGATCGTTCAGGGTTTCTCTGGTGAAAGCTGCGCGACAATTTACGAGTCCGCCTTGGGCGGGCAAACGGTTGCTGAAATTACTGGATTACACTGGATCTGTGGCTGTGATAGGTGATCTAAACGGAGCGGCCGTGAACGTCTGGCCACCGTACCGGAATTTACCTGAAGATGAAGTACTCGAATTGCATTCATGGAGAAGGAGACCTACAAGGGGTCCGGTTTGCCCTGGAACGCTCTTTCTGGTTTATTGCGTACCGTTCAGGGTGGGAACGAGCTGATCGGCCAAGCGTCGCGCCCGAATACGTCCCGTTTATCCATAAGAAACTGTTGCTAAAAGATGACAAACTTCGTTTCTCCGGGCCTCAGCCTTGCCGCTGCCCTCTCCTGGGGGGCAGCCGACTTTAGCGGTGGGCTTGCCGCTAAGCGCGTCAACACCTTTGCCGTCGTGGTAGTTGCGCATGGAACCGGGCTGCTGTTTATGTTGGCGCTTGCACTTCTCGCCCACGAGCCCCTCCCCAATCGAGTTTCGCTGCTGTGGGGGATTGCCGCAGGTTTGGTGGGTGGCGTGGGGTTGGCGGCCTTTTACAAGGCCCTGGCGATTGGCAAAATGGGAGTCAACGCGCCCCTATCGGCAGTCGTTACTGCGTTGCTGCCCTTGCTATTCAGTTTTAGCACGGAGGGTCTGCCGCGCCCGTGGCAGCTAATCGGATTCGCGCTTGCTCTCACCAGTGTCTGGCTGATTGCCGCGACACCGGCCCTCGGCAGGCCTGCGAAAGGCCTCGGTTTGGCCGTTCTTGCGGGAATTGGCTTCAGCGGTTTTCTTCTCTTCAGTAAGCTCGCAGGAGCAGCGGCAGTATTCTGGCCCTTGGTTTCTGCGCGCGCTGCCTCCTTTCTCCTCATGCTAACGATCGTCCTGAGCAGCAAGCGAGACTGGAAGCCGATCTCGGGCTGCCTTTGGTATATGCTGGTGGCAGGCATTCTGGATTCGGCGGCTAATGCCCTGTACATCGTTGCTACACAGCATGGACGTCTCGACGTGGCCGCCATACTGGCCTCCCTCTATCCTGCCAGCACGGTTCTTCTTGCGCGAGCGCTGCTAAACGAGCGCCTCTCCCGGATGCAAAGCATCGGCATCGTGGCTGCGCTCTTTGCAATTGCAATCATCACCGCAAAATGAACTGGTCACTATCCGGTCGCCACCTTTTTAGCTCGAGACCGTGCCTAACCGCCTTTTCCTTCATTCCAACTGAGAAGCTATCCTGACTCCGGCATGCACATAGAGATCGGCATCGTCACAGTCAGCCGCCCCGGGTTCCGCTGATTACTCTGGCAGCGGAGGGAGTACCACCTCATTTACGGTTAAGGGATCGTCACGCAATTTGATGTAGAAAGCCGTCCCGCCGACATGCGGAACAATCACTTTCGAATCCATAAGCCCTGCCGGAATGGGAATCGTGTTTTTGAACTCCGCGTCCGACGCAATCGAGTCGATGAGGAAAAGGTTGGCACCGGTGAGAGTACATTGCTGTTGCGGTTCGGCGGGGCAGCGGATCTCGCTCAAAGACGGTAGTCGAACCAGGTCCACCAAAGGTTGCCAATCCCCTTTGATGCCATCGGATGTAACAGCACGAAAACGAAGTCGGCCGAAAGCTGAGGGGCCAAATTGTTTGAGCGGATCGAGGATTGCCATTACAGTACGAGCATCCTCAAGGACAAGGGCTCCATCACTGATACTGAGCAAAGAACTGAACGAGCCATCTTCGGCCGCTACCTCAATAATCTCGGAACGGGGAAAACTGTCGGGAATCTCAGTTCTTATAAGGAAGGATAAGTGACCATTCTGGGGCAGGTCATCATCGCTGTGCAGGCGAATGGGCGAAACATTTGGATTTTGTATGCTCTTGCTGATCAAAGTGACCTTGGGGCGGGGCGCCTCGATGGTCGTAGCAAGTTGCAACACGCGACCATCTTTGAGAGTGATCGACGCTGTATAGTTTTGTTGCGTTTGCACGCTTACCGCTGAAGCATTTGTGCTCCGTAAGCGCAGCTCGTCGGTTTGTTTGTCCCTCGACAGTCCCTCGGGTTGAAAGTGCGTTCCGTTCAATTCGACTGATGCAACCTGGTCCAAGCGGCTCCCAGTCAAGAGACCCTGTTGATCTCCAGCATGAACCGAGAAGTGCTCAAGCCGGGACGCTTCCGAGTAAGCGAGCAGCGCAATTTCAGCAGGTTGCGCCGTCGCGCACAGTTTCATCATCAGGCTGGCAGGGCCGGCACTTGCTTGTTGAAACGGGACTCTAATCTCCAACTGATCCGGCTTCAGCAGTTTCCATGAAGGTTGAAATTCCTTGCCCTGTTGGTCTTTCAGGCTGACATTCTCAACACAGCTGGCCGCTTCGGACTCAATGTGCAGCACGTCCTCACGACCGATAATCAGGGCACTTTGATCAACGGCTGGTAGGGTCCACTTTGCCGTATACGAGGTGCGCAAGTCAAAATCGGGACCTTCGAAGGACTGGTATCCCCAGAGGCCGTGCAGCCTCCCGCTGTTACGAGCGCCTAGTTGGGTGTTCTGAAGTGGATGGGTATCGATGACGAACCCGCCACGCGCAGCATCAGCGGTCGCGGGGAGCTCGAGCGCGGAGCCAGCTGCGGTCTGCACACGCAAATGAAGGTCATGAGCCAGCGCAGTCGAAAATACCAAGGGCGCTCCTTCAAGCGGGAGCAATAAAGGAACTCGTTGCAGGCAGAAAGCCTGATTGGCGTCAACTGCTCGAAGGCGCGGTAACTGCGCGGGTGCAATGGGCGGAAACGCCACCACCAATACCGACTTAGGTTTCCGGAAGGAAGGCGGATTGTTCAACTTTAGCCTCAATTGATCTTGGGCGGGCAAGGCAAGTGCGGGAATATACTGGTACACGGCCGTGTGGAGATTACCCATGATCCTTGCAAGATCAACAATGGCTGCCAAGTAGGGGCTGTAGTAACCGCCTCCTGCCAATTTTGTGTTGCTGATTTGTCCGATTAATTCCGATGAGGCTCCTGAGGTTAGGGCAGCCACTACCGATTGGCTCTGTCCGTCCTCTAACACCAGCTGATTGGTATTTTGCGTCAAGCACGAACTCTGCTGCTCAAGAGGTTTGTCGAAACATTGTGGATCCACCTTGATCCCCAAACTTCGAGCCAAAAGAAGGGAACGTTCACGCAGAGCCTTGGGATCGTTCTCGGAAGTTTGTTTAACGGCGGCAAGATATCGATCGAGGCGCGAGCGGTCGAAACTCGCCTGATCCAAGTCCTGCGAGGCTCTCACAAAGACGCCGGGTTTGGCTTGCACGGTGGAGCGCAAGGTGCTGAAGTCGCCGCCTGTCTCTGGTGCCAGGAACAGAAGCATCTGTTGTGCATCTGACGGCACGGTGACCACAATCCCTTCTTCCCGTACCTTTTTGTTCCACGTTTCAGCTTTTATGAACCAGCTGTCCGGAGGCGGGTTGGTGGACCCGCGAAGAAAAACCACCACCAATAAATAATGGACGGACTGGTCATCAGGAAGATCTGGATGAAGCCAGATTCGGTCCTTAGCTTCGAGGTTCGGAACCTGCGAAATGGGCAAGGTTTTCCCCGCGCGCGTGACTTTGGCCGCGATGCTAGGGCCGGATAAATCGAAACCCGCGCTATCTGCGCGAGCGAAGTTCATCAAGGTAACGAAAATCAGAGAGAAATAGAGGAGGCCTGTTCGCGACATCATTCCAGTCATGAAGGAGCTTCAATTTGGGTTACAAAGCTGAGTGGCTGTTCGTCGATTTTATAACGCAAGGCGTGCGGCGGCCAAGCTTTTCGAATGCTCACCCTTGATCAATCATATGCATCTGATTGGATCCCGGTGGGGGCTAAGCGGGACGGAGTCGGCAGCACGCTAAAGAATATTGTGTCCTCCTGTGCTCGGACCTGAAGGCCGGGCAAGATCAGGTTTTGCCAGCGTGAAGCCGCCCTTGAAACCCTCCACAACTTCCATGCCGCCTATAAGTGGCGGATGCAAGCGATCACTGCTTCCCTTAATGGCCGCTAGGGGTAACCTCTATATCGACCTCAACCGTTCGCTGCAAATATATCGACCTCAACCGTTCGCTGCAAAACCTTCCGAGGTGCTTGCTCGAGATGCGATTGTTCGGCTGCCACGGCAATTTCGAGCGCGCGTAAGCCGTCTTGGCCGGTAACGCGGGGTGGTCTGTCAGCCCCCATGGTCTCGACGAAGTCTTTCAGTTCTAGCAGATACGCATCAGCGAACCTAGTAAGAAAGTGGTCGGCTAGTGGCCGGCTGCTTCCGTTTGCGTTCAGGAAAACCGCGGGCATCTGCCGCAGCGTACCCACGAACACAGCCCCTTTGGAACCCAGAATCTCGGTTCTCACATCGTAGCCGTAAATGGCTTGTACATACGATTCGATGTTGCCGATTGCCCCATTGCGGTATTTCAAATTGACCACACTTGCAACTACATCACCGTATTGGGCAATTTCGGGTCGAATTGCAACCGTCGTGTAGGAGTGGGTTTCGATGACTTCATCGCGCATTAGCCAACGGGCGAGGTCAAAGTCGTGAATGGTGTTGTTGTAAAATAACATCCCGTTAAAGCCCGCCTGATAGCAGGCCAGAGGCGGCTCCTCCTTATCCCGACCGACAGATTTGAAGACGACTGGATCGCCAATCTCGCCTGCTTCCACGCGCTGCATGGCAAGTACGTAGGCGGGATCATAGCGGCGCATGAAGCCAATCTGCAGGCGTACCGCTTTCTGTGCGACGACCCTCAGCGCGGAGGCGGCATCTTCGAGGGTCAGCGCGAGAGGTTTCTCGCAGAGGATGTCTTTGCCCGCGGCCGCTGCCGCCCGAATGCATTGTGCGTGAAATCTGTCGGGAGTGGCAATCACAATGGCATGAATATCTTTGCGATCGAGCATGTCATCAAGATTGCCCAAAGCATGCCGTACCCCGAGCTCTGAGGCAATTTTCCTGGCGCGCGCGATATCGGAATCGGCGATGGCCACGAGCTCGGCATCCGGCACCTGTCGCCGCAGATTCTCCGCGTGGCGCCTGCCCATTTCCCCGACTCCGAGCACCCCCATGCCTAACTTGGCCATTTGCAATACACTCCTGAATAATATTAGCGCTTTGCACTGAAGCCCTGTAACAGAGGACCGCACATTCCGGTGTGCGACAGTCGAGTGCCATGATTGTAACAGTGCTTCTCGAAGCTTCCTTGCAAGATCAGAAAGCCGAAGGCCACCCTGCCACGTGATGCAAATACAGATCGATTCTCGAAGGGCAACGCGCCAGCCGTTCATCAAAACGCTTGACACAAGCAACACGCCTGCACTATAAGCGCTTAGCACACTTCCTGATGTTGGAATCTAGATCAGCAAACACCCGTATCGCTTTGCGCATAACCCTTTTAAAGCTGGTTCATCCTGAGCGTGTCTCGGCGTTGCGGCCCGTTCGTTGCGGACCAAGGAGGCTTCATGACCATACGTTTTTTGCCATTGGCTACGTTAACCTGCAACCGTGAACGAGGCCTTCGCACCGACCGGCATCATAAATCAGCCGAACGCGGTTATGGCATGAGCTGGGGACGATGCTTCCTTTTTGCGCTCGGCTCGATCCTGTTATCGGCCGCTATTGCCCATGCTAGCGTCACAGCGAGTATTTCCGGGACGGTGAAGGACGCCAGTGGAGCTAGCGTCGCGGGCGCAACCGTGACCGCGCTGAATACGGAAACCGGTATCAGCCAGACGCAAAGCACGAATGCTCAAGGCTACTACTCGTTTCAGGCGCTCACGCTCGGGCACTACCAGATCCAGATCCAGCAGGCCGGGTTTAGAGGATTTCTGGCGAGAGACCTAGTGTTGGATGTGAACTCTGCCCTGGTGGTCGATGCCACTCTGCAACTTGGCGAAGTCAAGGAAACGGTCGAAGTTTCCAGTGAGTCGCTGCATGTGGAGACCGCTTCTTCCCAGCTGGGGGAAGTAATTGGCGGCAACGAAATGACGGCCGTTCCGCTGGTCACGCGTAGCTACACCGACCTCCTGGCGCTGCAACCGGGAGTTGTTTCACAGGCATCCGGTATGACTGGGGCATATGCGGGAACTTTCAACTCCGCTGGCTTTGCCGTGCCGCAGGTATCTGGAGATCTGAACGGAGGAGCACTTTCTGTGAACGGACAGCGGGAGGCCAACAACGGCTTTCTGCTGAACGGCGGCATTGTTCGCGAGAACGGCTATGGAGGAACTACGGCCGTGCCGAACCTTGACTCTATCGCAGAATTCCGAATTCTCACCAACAACTATGATGCCGAATACGGCAACTACAGCGGCGGACAGATCAATGTCATTACGAAGTCGGGCACGAACCATATTCACGGGAACGCGTTCGAGTTTCTGCGCAACACCAACCTCGATGCACGCGGATACCTCGATCCTCTCCGGGGTGCCTACCACCAGAATCAGTTCGGGGGAACCATTGGGGGACCTGTCAAGAAGGACAAGATCTTCTTCTTCGCCGATTATCAGGGTAATCGCAAGGTGCAAGGTGTTAGTTCGCCTCCCAATGGAGTTCCGTCGACGGCCGAGTTGAGTGGGGATTTCTCCGCCGTGGCGAACTCATTTCTGGGGAAGACTGTTCAAAGCCCGACCTGGGCCAGCCAGTTAAGCAGGCAACTCGGTTACCCCGTTTCTCTGACTGAGGCCTATTACAAGCCTGGATGCACGAGCCCAACGGTTTGCGTCTTTCCCGATGCAAAGATCCCGTCTTCCGCCTTTTCTCTCCCCGCTCAAAAGTTACTGGCGGGAAACTTTATCCCATCCACGCCAACTGGCGGTTCGCTCTTCAGTACGTCATTTCCACTGCGTTTACGCGATGACAAGACCAGCGGTCGAATCGATGCCAACACTGGTGCAGGCCTGGTGTCCGTCTACTATCTTTTCGATAACTACACTCTCTCGAACCCTTACCCGAATGCCAATGTGCCGGGCTACGATGCCGCAGGCACTGGGCGTACACAGGTCGTTAACCTAGGCGTAACCAAGACACTCGGATCTACCAGCGTCAATGAAGCTCGTGTGCAAGCGACCCGTTACAACAACAGTTTCAATCAGCCGAAGGGTGGGGCAGGCCACACGCTGGCCTCACTGGGTTTCACAACAGGTGGTAACGGGATTATCCCGCTGGCTCCCGCGATCGAAGGAGTTCCGGAGCTTGATTTCAACCAGCTGGGTATGATCGTGGGAGTGCCCAGCCGCCCCAATCGCCTGATCGAAAACAATTTCCAGGTGCTCGACAATTTTAGTAAGGTCACTGGCACCCATACCTTGAAATTCGGCGGCAACTTCCATTACAACCAGCTGGTCGAACAACTCGACAACGTGCTCAACGGCAACTTTGTCTTTAATGGCACAGAAACAGGAATTGACTTTGCCGACTTCCTCATCGGCGCGCCTACCAATTATGTCCAAGGACAAGCGGAGCCTTCCAATGGTCGTGCGCGATATTTTGGCCTGTACGGCCAGGACAGTTGGCGCGCGCGTTCCAATCTGACACTGAACTATGGATTGCGCTGGGATGTGAGTACTCCCTGGTGGGAGGAGCACAACCAGATACAAACGATTGTTCCAGGATTGCAGTCGGTTGTCTTTCCCGGTTCTCCCAGAGGATGGGTCTTTCCCGGTGATCCGGGTATTCCTCGAGCACTGGCGCCAACTCGCTATAACAATTTCGGACCGCGGCTCGGTCTGGCTTACTCGCCGAGTGGCGGTGGGAAGTTATTTGGTGGACCAGGTCATACCAGCATCCGGGCTGGTTATGGGGTGTTCTTCACCGCGTTCGAAGGTGCCACGAACTTCAACGAAATCGGCGATGCGCCTTTTGGATTCTTCTGGGTAGGCACGAATCCGCAATTTGCCACGCCTTGGCTGGACCGTACGGATACGGGACTGCAAGGTATGACCGGCCAAAAGTTCCCGGTTGCATTTCCGCCATTGAACGTTGGTCCAAACAATCCTGATAACAATGTGAACTGGTCGTTGCTGACGCCCATTGGCAGTTCACCCGGTTTCTACTACAAAAATCGCCTGCCTTATGCCGAAAATTATGAGCTCTCCGTGCAGCGGCAGCTAGGGCCGAAAGATCTGCTGACCTTAAGTTACGTGGGTAATCAAGCGCATCGCCTTTTGGTCACGCAAGAGTCAAACCCCGGCAATCCCGCGCTTTGCCTAAGTCTCAGCCAGCCCAGCGATGTGTTGTTCAAGTCTCCAACTTGCGGTCCCAATGGTGAGAACAACACTTATACCGCGGCCAATGGTCAAGTGATTCAGGGAACCCGGCTCCCAATATTCGGACCGAACTTCCAGAGTAACGGCTGGTTTATCACCAGCGGTCAGTCTAGTTACAACTCGTTGCAGCTCAATTATCGCCATACAAGCGGCCGCCTGCAGATTCTGACCGGTTATACCTATAGCAAATCCCTAGACAACTCGTCGGGCTACGGCGAACAAGTAAACCCGTTCGATCCTAGGCAAAGCATCGCTCTCTCGGCATTCGACTCCACCCATAACTTTGTTGTGAGCTACAACTACGAGTTGCCGATCGACAAAATCGCTGCGAATCGTCTGACGCGCGGTTGGGCAGTGAGCGGAATCACGCGGTTTGCGACCGGACTCCCCGTGACCTTGATAGAGACCGACGATAACTCGCTGCTGGGGACGCAATTCACCGGCCCAATTCCGCTGGGCATCGATGTGCCTGACTATTCCGGTGGTAGTGTTCATATTAATGATCCGAGGAAAGCCCGTACTTACTTCGACATCGCAGGCTTCTCGCCCGAGCCCCTGGGTCAACTCGGAAATGCCCGACGACGATTCTTTCATGGGCCCGGCATCAACAATTGGGACATGGCGCTGCTGAAAGACACCAAGCTCACGGAAAACACGAATCTGGAGTTCCGGGCTGAGTTCTTCAATGTTTTCAACCACGCTCAATTCGGCGTGATCGATGGCAATGTCAACAGCCCTACATTCGGACAAGTCAAAACTGCCCTCGCGCCGCGCATTGCACAGCTTTCTCTTAAGCTGAACTTCTGAGCTCGAGGACTAAGTTGCGAGTAAGCGGGTACGCGTCCGTGCCCGACGGAAGCGTGCTAGAGAATGGGAAATTTTCATGTCCGCTCAGGCGGTATTAGCCGCGACTCTGGTCGAACCGGGGCGCTACGAATTGCGGGAGTATCCCCTTCCCGATCCGGAGCCCGGCTGTTTGCTGGTTCGCATGCAGATTTCCGGCATCTGTGGAACCGACAAGCACACGTACCAGGGCTACACCACGCAGTACGCGGGCGCAGGGCAGCCTCGACAAATACCCTTTCCGATCATTCAGGGCCATGAGAATGTCGGCACCATTGCCGCTCTGGGCGAAAACGTCCGTTATACCGACTTTGAAGGGATTCCGCTCAAAGTCGGCGACCGCGTGGTAATCTGCCCCAATGTAAGCTGCGGTACCTGCTATTACTGCCGCCACGATTTCCCCTATTATTTGTGCGAGAACACTCGCGACTATGGAAACAATCTCAGCGCCCGGAATCCTCCCCACCTCTTTGGAGGATGGTCGCAGTACTTATACGTTTTGCCGGGAAGCCTGATTGTGCGGGTACCCGATGACCTGCCCTCGGAAATGGCCGTGCTCACGGAGATTATGGCAGTCACCGTGGGCCTTGATCGGGCCAAGCAAATGTCAGCGTTTCCCAACGAGTCATTTCGCTTCGACGACACCGTCGTAATCTTCGGAGTAGGCCCACTGGGAGCGTGCTTTCTAGTGAAAGCCCGCATGCTGGGGGCCGGCACCATCATCGCGGTTGATCTTTCCGACTATCGACTGGATTTTGCCTGCCGGCTTGGAGCCGATCACGTTCTGAATGCCGGCCATCTCAGCCGCATGGATCGTCTGGCTGCGGTTCGCGATCTGACGCACGGACGCGGGGCTGATGTGGTCGTGGAATGTGCCGGCGTACCGGCCGCCGTTCCCGAGGCGCTCGAAATATTACGTGTCGGGGGAATGTTGATCGAAGCAGGAAACTTTTCCGATTTGGGCGACGTGGCAATCAATCCGCACCGCCATCTCTGTTCGAAAAATATCCGCATACTTGGAGTGGGCGGCGAAGAACCCGCGGCGTATGCGCCCAGCATGCGCCAGATGGCCCGCTATATGCGGCAATATCCGCTAGCCAACTTTGTCACACACCGATTCGCACTGCGCGATGTCGATGCAGCCATGAAGCAGTCCATCGCGCGCGACTCGATGAAAGTTGTCATCGACCCCTGGCGTAACTGAAATTTTGGCGAGGTAAACATGAAGCTCAATGATCGTTTCAGGTTTGCGTCAGCACCGGACAGCTGGGGTGTTCTGGATTACCCGGGACCCTCGTGGAACCAGTCGTACGAGAAAATGCTCGACGAAATGGTAGAGGCGGGATATGCCGGTACCGAGCTTGGTCCCTATGGATTTTTTCCCACTGACGCGGGCGTGTTGAAGCCGCAATTGGACAGGCGCAACCTCAAGTTACTCGCATCGTTTGTGCCCGTGCCGCTAGGTGATCCTGGTTCGACCACGACTGTAGTGGAGCAAATCCGCAAGGTAGGGGAGCTGCTCTCCATTCTCGGCGCCCCGTTTCTGGTTCTCGCCGACGCGCAATGCTCAGAGCGCGATTGTATCTCCGGGCGTGTTCCTGCGGATGGAAGCGCAGGCTGGACGGCCAGTCAGTGGAATCATGTCGCCAAAGTCGTTGCCGAGGCGGGCCGGGTTGCGCAAGGCTACGGACTCGATCTGGTCTTTCACCCTCATGTTGCCACTCACGTGGAGACTCCCGATGAAGTCGCGAAGTTCTATGACGTTACTTCGACCACCCGCGTCGGACTCTGTCTCGATACCGGGCATTCCGTGTACGGGGGCGGAGACCCAATTGCCGAGGCAGAGAAGTACCGCAGCATCCTGCGATTTGTACACATCAAGGATGTCAATTCGCAAGTGTTGGCCGAAGCACGCGGGCAAGAACTGAGCTTCGAGGAGGCAATAGAAGCCGAAGTGTTTACCATCATCGGACAGGGTTCAATCGACTTCCCTGGATTTTTCCGGGCTTTGGAGCGCGTTAACTATTCAGGGTGGATGGTGGTTGAGCAAGACGTAAAATTCGGCGCTACAGCGATTGCGCCTGCGGTCAGCATTGCTGCCAGTTTGAAGTATCTGCGTGGAGTCGTCAACCAATTGACGGCGGCTGCGGCTTCATAGAAAACATGCCGGCTGGAGAACGCTAGGCAGCGCATCAGGACTTCACCTGGGCAGACGCAGCTGCCCCTGTCACAGAGTACCCGAAGCATCATCCAGCGTCGGTCAGGAGGAGACGCGACCACAAGTGCTCTTCCTGCACTTAACCCTTCCGGCACGATAAGCCAAAGCAAATCTGCTAAGCGCTTTGCAGTCTTCCTAAAGGGTGCTGGCTCCAACCCCCCGATTGCAGTATTCTGTGACCGAAACCTGAGGGACCGGGATCAGCATTGAGCCAGCCAACTAGTACGACCGCAGCCCTCGTCCATCCACATGGCCGAATGCCGCGCCGGCTCGGACTGTTGAACGCGGTGTCGATCAACATGTCGAACATGGTGGGCACGGGACCCTTCATCACGGTGCCTGCCATTGTCGCGACTCTGGGAGGCCCTCAGTCGCTGATTGCCTGGGGTGTCGGAGCCCTCCTGGCGATCGCAGACGGCCTGGTGTTTGCTGAACTAGGGTCGGCGATCCCAGCCTCGGGTGGTTCCTATATATTCCTGCGCGAGTGCCTGGGCCGCGCGCGCTGGGGCCGAATGCTGGCCTGGATCTTCGTGTGGCAGTTTATGTTTAGTGGCACGCTCGAAATCGCAACCAGCAGTATCGGAATGGCCAACTACACTCGCTTTCTCTGGCCGAACCTGCTCGCCAACCCATGGAGCGTGAAAATTTTGGCCGCCGCCATCACCGCTCTGGCTATGCTGGCCCTTTATCGCAAGATCCAGGATATTGCTCGGCTTATGCTCATTCTCTGGATCGGTATGCTGGTCACTGCGGGTTGGGTCATCGTCGCGGGATTTACGCACCTGAATATTCCCCTCCTGCTCGACTTCCCGCCGGGAGCGTGGCACATCACTATTCCCTTTATTCTCGGATTAGGCAACGGCACGATGCTAGTGATGTTCAACTTTCTCGGCTATTACCAGATCTGTTACTTGGGCGATGAAGTCAAGCGGCCGGATCGTGTGGTTCCCTATGGGGTGATCATTTCCATTCTGATTGTTACCGTCATCGATTTTTTCATTTCCGTCAGTTTCGTGACGGTGGTGCCCTGGCGCGAGATGGTCAATCCCGCTTCCCAGGCCTTTAATGCGATTGGCTCGGTCTTCATGGAGCGAGTGCAGGGGCATTGGGCTTCTGGGCTGATGACGATCATGATTGAACTCACCGCCTTCGCGGCCACCTACGCGATGATGCTGGGGTACTCGCGGATTCCCTACGCGGCGGCTCTGGATGGCGCGTTTTTTCGTTATTTTGGAGAATTGCACCCAACCCGCCGCTTTCCCCACCGCTCGCTGTTGCTAGTCGGCTTGTTAGTCATCGTCTCGTGCTTCTTTGATCTGGTCGAAATCATAACCGCCTTGATGCTGGCCCGCATTCTTTCGATGTTTGTGGCGCAAATCATCGGCTTGTTAATTTATCGCAAAACTCGACCAGATGCTCCGCGTCCATTTCGGATGTGGTTTTATCCCTTGCCTGCGCTATTTGCCCTCGGCGGTTGGATTGCGATCTTCATAACTCCAGCACTTCAACCGCACGGCTGGCAGTACATGGCCTATGCTTTCGGGACGATTGTTACCGGGGTTGCAGCTTTTCTAGTGCTAGCGTGGCGCAAACGTGATTGGCCATTCTTCGCCCCTCGGGCTCAGGGGGCATCGGAAACACCTGTGCTCGAAACAGAGGGCACTTTTTAAGTTCTTGGCACACCATGTGCCGCCAGAGCCGGTAACCTGTACCTGCGCCCTCGACTGCAGAGCCGCTCTGACAGGGTGGTGCTCAGCCTACGGTGCCTATGCAACCTTGCGATTCCGGCAATTGCGCTGCTGAGGTCAGCCACTCTGACTTCTGCTTGCTGTCGAGCAAGCCTACGGCGCCAGGGTAGATGGCTGCTTTTTGTGACCGCTCTGTCGGAGCCAATGCGAGCAAAATCATGCCGATGATAACGAGCACGGCTGAGCCGAACAGAAATCCCACACGCTGACGTGTGATTTCTACTCTCAGGATTGACATAGTCACCGCGTGAGCGAGACTCGACCATGCTGCGAAAGCGATCACGGCGCGATGTGCTGATGGATTTTGGACCGCCATCAGCGGAAGATTCCCAGCGTGACATAAAGGCTCAGCATCATTGTGTCGCCCGTGTCCGAGTCGGCCGGGTGCAACAAGCAGCCGATGAGGGGATAAATGCCAGCAGAGAATAGCAGTCCCGCCACTAGCAACGCAATTTTCACAGCGACCGCTGTCGCACAAAGTGCCCTCCTTTTGGTAAGCAACGACATGGTAACGTACGCGCCAAGCTCTTGTTGCGCTTCTGTTGGTGGTCTATTCGGCGCGGGCAGCCGAGCCAGACATCTTCCCGCCGCTTCGAGTGCCGCGCCACAAAACCTATTCGCGGTGTCTCTCAGCAGCATATTAGGACTCGTCAAAGGCTGCAGGAACCTGATAAATCGGGTTCAGCTGCCGGCACGAAGTCGCTCGCGACCCGATGCCGGAAACAAACCGACGGGCCACAAGAGGTGCGGTTGGTGAGGTCTGCCGCTACTACAATCCTATATGAGGTATTCCGTGGTGCGCAGAATTACGCGATCTCACGTGCCAGTGGAAGTCTAACGCGTGTTTGCTCTGAATTGACAGTGAACAGGAATTGGCCCGCGATGCCGATACCGGCCGAGTTTGCGTGCGCAGCTGCGATGCCAACTCGCTAGCGTATTGACCGGAGGATTGTGCGAAAGATTATTCACGTGGACATGGACGCCTTCTACGCCTCGGTAGAGCAACGTGATAACCCCGAGCTGCGTGGCCAGCCAGTAATTGTAGCTTGGAAGGGCAACCGTTCGGTTGTCTGCGCAGCTTCGTATGAGGCGCGGGCCTTCGGCGTGCGTTCGGCCATGCCCGCGCTGCGGGCCGAACGTTTGTGTCCCAATGCAATTTTCATCACTCCGGATTTTCCACGTTATCGGGCTGTATCGTACAGCGTAGGGGAGATCCTTAAGCGCCATACAGATTTGATTGAACCACTGTCCCTTGACGAAGCTTATTTAGATGTAAGCAAGAACAAAATGGGCCTGGCCAGCGCTACCCTGGTCGCACGCATGATTCGAGGCCAGATCCGCCAAGAGCTAAGTCTGACTGCTTCGGCCGGGGTCGCTCCCAACAAATTCCTAGCAAAACTCGCCTCTGACTGGAGAAAGCCGGATGGGCTATTCGTTATCGAGCCGGCTGAAGTCCACGCATTTCTGATGCCACTGTCCGTGGCAGACTTGCCCGGCGTGGGGAAAGTCACCGAACAAAAACTTGCGAAGCTGGGCATCAAGGTTGTAAGCCAGTTGCGTGGCCTCGAGCTGCCGAAGCTTGAACACGAATTTGGTCGCTACGGCGTGCGCCTGTACGAACTTGCCCGAGGGATCGACAACAACGAAGTCGTCCCGGAGCGGCCTACGCAGTCGATATCTGTCGAGGACACGTTTGAGCAGGATGTTTTGCTAGAGTACACGGAGCCAGTGATCCGGAGATTGGCGGAAAAGCTCTGGTCTGCTTCGCGCAAAGACTCACGCATGCCCCGCACCGTGATTTTGAAACTCAAGACAAGCGAGTTCAAAACCTTTACGCGCAGCCATACCCCGCACGCGCCTCCGTCCTCCTGCCAGGAGTTGACGGAGATCGCTCTAAAGCTCCGTGACCGAGTGAACAGGACGGGGCAGCAACGCTATCGTCTGGTGGGAGTTGGTCTCAGCAATTTTCGGGAAGCAGAAGGGGGTTCGCAACCGGTCCTCTTTCACTGAATCCTGGTTGGCACCACCGGAGGTTGCCGTCTAAGCGTAATTATCCCCCTAGTGTTTCCCATGGCCTGAAGCGAAAGGTGGGAACGTTGCTGAACCCGGCCATTCGGGCATCATCGACGACTCCGCCTAGGCTACCGACGTCAACCGCTCCAGCATTGATCGTTAGCTTGGTTCGAACTTCCTTAGCCCACTAACCGCATGCCATATTGCGAACGTGATTTCAGCCGCTTGCCTCTGCCCCGCGCCTGTTGATCAGAAATCCAGTCGCGATCAACACGACGAAGACGGCGCTGGCCAAAAGAAGCCAGCCCCAATATTGAGTTGGATGCCTTAACACCCGAATGACATGTCGCCCGAAAAGGTGCGCGACAATAGCGACAGCGGTGTAACGAACCCCGCGGGCGAGCGTGACGGTAGCTAAAAACATCGGGCTCTGATACTTGCCCGAGGCCCCTGCCGCAGCGAAAAACATGCTGGTGGGCAGCGGGAACGGTATCGCGCTAGAAGCGATCACAACGCCCATTCCCCACCGGTCGAATACCCCTAGCAGCTTGTGGATTCGTCGCCGACCAACCTTGCTCTCAAAATAGGCTTGCCCGGCCTTGCGTGCCAGTCGGAAAGTAAGATAGGCACCAAGGACCGAGCCGGCGGTCGCGGCGCCAGCATACTCGTACCAAGGGTTGCGGCGGCTCACGACAAGAATGGCGATGAGAATGTCGGGACCGCCAAACGTGGGCAGCGGGGTACTGTCTAGAATTGCCAAAAAGAACAGCCCTACTGCCCCCAGATGCCGGAAGGCGGCGAGCGCCGTGTTGCGGTTTGTTCTTCTGTTTTGCAGCGCGGACAGCAACATGTCTTGATTGTTATCCGGGGATAGAAGACAGGATACACTGTTTACATCCAGAAGGCTGCGCCTGCCATATCGATTCTGCAATATTGTGCGCGTCAATGCAGGGTATTTCTGCAAACCTAACAACGACCGGCTCCTCGACGGGAGCGGACCATCGCCGCCACCAGCACAGTACTGGGGTGGAAATGGTCTTTATGCCGCATAACATCACTTCGCCTCCGGGTTGACTGAGAATGCTGCACAGGCACGTTTCGGCACCTCTATGTGAGTGGCAAAGCAGCACTCCTCACCGGAAAAGCTCGCAAGCCGAAAGGTGGATCGGCTCTTTACCTGCGGCAGCTGTCTCGCATGGGCAACTCGCCTTGACGTATCAAGCACGAGAACCCTCACGGGTTCCACCACCTGGGTCGCCTACGATGGTACTGACGTGGTTCGGACACTTTGGGATGGTGCTAATCTGGGACCGATCGAGGCCGATTGCCCAGCAGG
>JAFATF010000287.1 GCA_019244045.1 Acidobacteriota bacterium | reverse complement strand
TCGGTCAAAGGCGGCGCAGAGATCGATATAAGCGAGTTCGGCATTGTAACCGCCAGCGGGCGCAGGCTGGAAGGCGTCGGGGTAATTCCCGATCTCATCGTGCCCTTGAGGCTCGAAGATTTGCGTCAGCACCATGACGCCACTCTGGGGGAGGCCGTGGCCGCCCTGAATTCTTCCAGTCGAATCGCCACTCAGAGCCTCTCCCCTCATTAACTCGCCTTTATATCAGCTCCGGATCACGAAAAACTTCGGCCGTGAAGCCTTCGAGGGTGGCGCCGCTTTTCCAGGCGTCGAGCGGGAGCCCAGCCTTGCGGCAAGTTTGCTCGAGAAAAGTAATGCGATCCCAACCATACTCGGCTGGCACTTGAGGCAACAGCAGCCCCCGCCTGAGGCCCAGGGAAATCACGAGACCGTGTCGCCCAATTTCAATCTCCGGGGGCGTGATAGGTCGCGGCAAGGAAAGGATACTGAGGTGAATTTCGAGTTCGGGCGCTTCTTCCGAGCTGAGGGCAAGAAAGCGAGTGTCCTCAAAGGCCGCCGCGCGAGCGGTTTCGGCGACGGTGCGATACAGGGAGGCAACCGGAAGCACATAGCCAACACAGCCTCGCAGTTGCCGGCGACGATAAAGCGTGGTGAAAGCTCCTCGCGGCTCAGCCAAATGCGGAGTCGGAGCAAGCAGCGAGATTTCGCGCTTCTCCAGGCTCGACTGGATTGAGTCATGCGCGAGCGTCAGCAAGATGCGACGTTCCTCGGGGGAAAATTCACCGGCTTCGGTCAGCGCATTAGAGCTGATCGGTGATTGCGCCTGGAGCGGTTTTTCCGGTGCTTGGGACATCGCCTTTCCTGCGTCGGCTGAGGACAAACGCGCGCCGGCGGTGCTTCACCACTTGCCGGTCGATCTTGGACCAGAAGGCGACAAAATAGTCGATGGCCGACACCAGTGAAAGCGAGACCATCACCCAAATGGCGACGTAGGCAATCCAGTGGATGGGAAGGAAATAAGGTCCCCAGATCGGCCACGCTTTCCAGCGGTGGTCGATGACCACCGCCACCACCGATACGATCTGAACAAACATCTTGGATTTGCCCAGATCACTTGCCTGAATGGTGAATCCTTCCGAAGCTGCGATCGAACGCAAACCACTCACCAAAAATTCCCGTCCGATGATTACGACGGCGATCCACGCCGGGACCAGTACGGGATTGAATTGCACCAGGGTAACAAAGGCGGCGGCAATGAGCAGCTTGTCGGCCAAAGGATCCAGCAGCATGCCCATGGTCGTGATCTGGCCCCTCTTACGGGCCAAGTAACCATCGATGCCATCGGTGATCGAAGCAGCGATAAAAATCAGCGAAGCCAAGATCTCCTTTTCCCCATGCTCGCTACTGAAGCGGTTGCTCGATACTATCCACATCAGCAGTGGAATGCTGAAAATTCGGCTCAGCGTGATGTAGTTGGGCAAATTCACCGCAGAACGAATTGGTCCCTAGCGGACATGGGGAAATTATCCTCCACGTCGCGGGGGGAAAGCAATGAAGCGATTGAGCGAGTTTCTTGTCGACCGCATTCCGTCTGGGTGGTCCCCTGGGTCTTCCCCCTTCCGCTTCAGTCCGGCTGGAGTTGGCTGCTCACTGAAGCTGGTGCGGAGAGTTTACGAAGCGGCCTTGCGATGTGCCCCAATCTGATCTTTGATCTTGTCGTAGGTTGCTCGGGGAACGATTTTTTTTGTCAGCAGCTGGAATTTGGATTGGTACGGCCGAGGGGCGATGATCTTTTGCGCGGTTGCGTCCCCCACCCGGGGAGCGTCACGAGCTCGTCCTTGCTGGCGGAATTGAGGTCGATAGGCCGCTGGACTGGGTTGGATCGGAACGGTGTGTGTCCCGTCTGCGCTGAGCAAAACGGAGCCATCCCCGCGGCGATGACCAGAGCGGGAACAAGGATTAGGATCTTTGCTTTCATGAAACCTCCGCAAGATACCAATTCCTTAGGCATAGATCCCGCGCTGGCGAATAGTATAGGCCACCCGATCGATGGCTAACATGTAAGCCGCAATCCGATTGTTCACGTTGTGAGTCTCCGAGTAGTGCACGACATCTTCGAAAGCAGCCTTCATAATGTGCTCCAGCTGCTCATTGACCACCGATTCCTTCCAGAAATAGCCCTGGCGGTCTTGCACCCACTCGAAATAGGAGGTGGTTACGCCACCAGCGTTGGCCAGGATGTCGGGAATGACAAAAACTCTTTTGTCGGCCAGAATCTCATCGGCGGCCGCGGTGGTCGGACCGTTAGCTCCCTCGGCTAAAATCCTGCATTTGACACCATCCGCGTTCCGGCTGGTGATCTGATTCTCGGTGGCTGCAGGGATCAGGATTTCGCAATCGGCCAGCAGCAAATCCTCTCCTGCATACTTCTCTGCATCCGGGAATCCATGAATAGTGCCGTTTTTCTGCCGGTATTGCCAAAGGGCCTCGATATCGATGCCCCTCTGGTTGTATAGGCCACCCCCGACTTCGATGAGGCCGATGATCTTGTATCCCGCTTCGGCCATCAGGCGAGCCGCGTTCGAGCCCACGTTGCCAAATCCCTGAACAACGACGCGGGTCTCGTCACGATTCAAGCCCAGCTTGCGGATCGCTTCATCGCACACGATCAGCACGCCGCGCCCGGTCGCCTCGCGCCGCCCCCTCGATCCGCCGATATTAATAGGCTTGCCCGTGACCACGGCCGTGACAGTCTGACGCATGTGCATGGAATAGGTATCCATCATCCAGGCCATGATCTGCTCGTTTGTATTTACGTCGGGAGCGGGAACATCTTTCTCCGGACCGATGAATTCCACTAATTCGGCTGTGTAACGGCGGGTCATGCGCTCCAGTTCGCCCATCGACATCTTGTGGGGATCACAGATAATGCCACCTTTGGCACCGCCAAAGGGAATATTCACCACCGCGCACTTCCAGGTCATCCAGCTGGCCAAGGCGCGAACTTCGTCGAGCGTGACATCGGGAGCGTAGCGAATGCCTCCTTTGGCCGGGCCCCGGGCTATCGAGTGCTGCACCCGGAATCCGGTGAAAACCTCCAGCGTGCCATTGTCCATGGCAACCGGGATGTGAACGATGATTTCGCGGTTGGGGTAGCGCAAAACCTTCCACAGGCCCTCGTCGAGGTTCAGCTTCTGGGCGGCCAGATCAAAGCGCGCAGCTTGTGACTCCCACGGATTGGTTTCCTGCTCCATGGCAACAGTTCGCATGATTGTCTCCGATGGCGTGCACTCAATTTATCGGGCGCGCGGTTCTCACCCGGGTCGCGGACAAAGCAATCAGTATAAGAAGGGCAGGACGGCCAGGCAAGGATTACGCGCATAACTGAAAGAAAGGCGGTTCGCGATGGAACGCTGCCGAAGGGCGTCATCGGGCGCTCGGCGAAAACCGCGACTGGCCTCAACTCCCCGGGGACGCGAGGGACCGCTCTATGCATTCTCGCGTCGATAACCCGATCAACCGCGGCTTGCCTACAAGCTAATCTCCATCCCTTCGGCAGCGGCTCTGACGCGCGGATAATAGTTACGGGCTTGCTCGACGATTCGATCAATGCACTCATCGGAGTGATCCGGATCGTGGTGAAATAGAACCAGTTCTTTAGCGCCGCTCTCCATCACCACGTTCACCGCTTCGCGCCAATGACTGTGGCCCCAGCCTCGCTTGCGCGCCTGGTATTCTTCTGGCAGATATTGAGCGTCATAGATGAGAATGCTCGCCCCCTCCGCCAGCTTACGCACGTTCTTGTCGAAAACCTGGTCGCCAGGTTCGTTGTCGGTGGCGTACACCAGAACGCCATCCTTACACTCGATGCGAAATCCTAAGCAGCCTTGCGGGTGGTTCAGCCACATCGCCTGGATCGTGACGGCGTCGTCAAAGGCCACGCGGCCCTCCTCGATATCGTGGAAATCGCGCCGGGCCTTCATCTCTCTCATATCCACAGGAAAATAAGGAGAGGCCATCTGCTCTTCCAAGACCTGCCGCAAACAGCGGGTGCGCGACGAGGAATGAAAAATGAAGCAGTTGTCCGGCTTGTCATAGAGGGGAGCGAAGAACGGCATCCCTTGGATGTGATCCCAATGGAAATGGGTCACAAAGACGTGGGCAAACAAAGGGTTGTGCCCCCGCTCCCCGGCCAGGCGCTGACCGAGAAGTCGAAAACCGGTTCCGCAGTCGAGAATGTAAATCCGCTGGCCTACCCGCACCTCGACACAGGAGGTGTTTCCTCCGTAGCGCATGTTTTCCGCCTGGGGGGTGGGAGTGGAACCGCGCACGCCCCAGAATTTGACCTGCATAGTAAATACCCCTTGCGATTTCGTTAATGTTCGCCGTTCGGGTCCCAGTTGGTCAATTCGCTCCGGAGTTCCTCCTGGATGTGTCTGTGCTCCGAATGGCCATTCGGCAAGGCTCTGCCTGCTGCGCCCTACGCCGGGGTCGCCTATAATAGTCGAACTTGTCTCCATGATTCGCCCCGATTACCGGCAATTTCATCTGCTCGCACGCAACGCTTCGCTGGTGCCCGTGATGAAGTCCGTTGTCGCTGACTTGTTGACGCCGGTTTCGGCCTTCCTGGCGGTGGCGGGAAGAGAGCGTTATGCATGCCTGCTTGAATCAATCGAGCGTGGAGAGCAGATCGGCCGTTATACCTTTCTGGCTGCCCGGCCGTACATGCGCATCCGATCGGAGGCCGACGAGATCATCATCGAGCGCGGTCAGGAGCGCGAGCGCCGGTCCGGGAACATCTTTGACGTGCTCAAGCAATTGCTGCGAGCCCACCAGCCGGCGCCCCTGCCGGGGCTGCCCCCCTTTGCCGCGGGGGCAGTGGGATACTTTGCTTATGACGCGGTGCGCCGCCTCGAGAACATCGGCAGTTGCGCTAAAAACGACCTCCACCTGCCCGACTGTGCCCTCATGTTCTTCGACCGCCTGCTTGCCTTTGATCACCTGCGGCACCAGATTCATATTATCGCCATGGCGGATGTTTCCGCCGAGAGCCCGAAGAAGGCTTACGATCGCGCCCTTTCTGATATCGCCACCCTGGAGAGGAAATTGGCACGTGGACTGCGACCCATAGATTGGCAGATGAATGGTCGTGCCCGAAATCGGCTGAGCGTCAAGGCTGGCACCAGCCGGCGGCGGTTTGAGAAGAGCGTCGAGCAAGCCAAGCACTATATCGCGGCGGGTGATGTTTTTCAGGTGGTTCTGTCGCAAAGACTAGATTTTGAACCCGGCGTCGCGCCCTTCCACCTTTATCGCGCTCTGCGGACGGTGAATCCTTCTCCTTACATGTATTACCTGCAGTTCGCAGATACCTATGTGATTGGATCCTCGCCGGAGATGCTGGTACGGGTGAGCGGACGCAAGCTCGAGTATCGTCCCATTGCGGGAACGCACCCGCGGGGTGGAACGCAAGCCGAGGATGAACGGCTGGAGCAGGAGATGCGCGCCGACGAAAAAGAACAGGCCGAACACGTCATGTTGGTGGATCTTGGGCGTAATGATCTCGGCCGGGTTAGTGAGTATGGCTCGGTAAAGGTGCGCGATTTGATGTACGTGGAGCGCTATTCCCATGTGATGCATCTGGTCTCGGCTCTCGAGAGCGAGCTGCGGGACGGGCTGGACGCACTCGATGCCTTTGCCGCTTGTTTTCCCGCCGGAACCTTGTCAGGTGCGCCCAAGGTTCGTGCCATGCAGATCATCGAGGAACTGGAGCCAGTACGCCGGGGAGTATATGGCGGTTCAGTGCTTTATGCCGATTTCGCGGGTAACCTAGACTCCTGTATCGCGATTCGAACCATGGTGCTGAAAGGCAAGAAAGCATATCTGCAGGCAGGAGCGGGTATCGTAGCCGACTCTGATGCGGCGAAGGAATTTCAGGAATCGATGAACAAAGCGCAAGCTCTGTTGCGAGCCGTGGAGATGGCGCGGGGGAATTCGTCAGCGCCCGGACGGCCCGGACGGTACTCTCGACCGGCGCGTGGCTAATAGCGGCTACCGCATGCGGCAGCGGAACTCACGAGCGAGAGGATAGAAATCGAGCGTGTTCCTAAAGGACAGACTTTTATCGCCCACCGACGTTAACTTAGCCCATCCCGTAGCGATCGCCTGAGCACGTCGCCTATGGTATTCGTTCTCGACAACTACGATTCGTTCACCTACAACCTGGTGCAATATCTCGGAGAATTGGGCGCCCAGGTCGCAGTGCGACGCAATGATCAGATTTCCGTTGGCGAGGTGGAACAGATGCGGCCGGAACAGATCGTGGTTTCTCCCGGCCCCTGCACCCCGCGCCAGGCAGGCATCAGCGTGGAACTCATCCGACGAATGGCCGGCAAGGCACCCATTTTGGGGGTCTGCCTTGGGCACCAGGCAATCGGGGAGGCATTCGGCGGCCGCATCGTGCCAGCCAGGAACCTGATGCACGGCAAGACCAGCCAGGTTGAACACGATGGCAAGACCATCTTTCGCGGTTTGGCTACTCCGATCACCGCGACTCGCTATCATTCCTTGATTGTCTCGCAAGAAGGCTTGCCGCAAGATTTTGAAATCAGCGCGCGAAGCTATGAGCGCGATGGGTCGGAGGTCATCATGGGCTTACGGCATCGGCAATTTCCTGTGGAAGGAGTGCAATTCCATCCGGAAAGCGTGCTGACCACAAGCGGCAAGCAGTTGATCAAGAATTTCCTTGAGATCACGAGTGGCGAGCATCGCTGACCCGCTCGGGCGATGCTTGCGCGCGGGTGATTCATCAGCATCTCTCGAAGCGGAGTTCCTAAGGGCAAACGTGATGGGCAGACTTGTCGACGGCTCGCCTGCGACCCCGCCATAAGACAAGGCTCAGCACCGACCCGCAGCCCCGGACAAGTTCGGCCTCGAAATTGCGAGGGCCTCGATCTTCCGCGCATACCTGGAACGCAAGTACATCTTGACACTCGGCACAGCTCACGAGATGCTTACCTATCCGTGAGGGAGGCAGTATGGCCGAACCCTATCCCGACAAGCGCGCCACCAGACGATTTGCCCTGCGCCTGCCCGTTTCCGTCACTTACATCAACCAGGGCTCGCAGGAGAAGGACGCCCAAACCCGCGATGTCAGCGCTCGAGGCATCTGTTTTTACCTCGACGACGCCATTGCCACCGGCGCCGGCATCGAATTTACACTCACACTGCCCCCGGAAATTACACTTACCGAAGCAATTCGCGTGCGTTGCAAGGGCAAAGTGGTACGAGTCGATCCCATGCCCACTAACGGCAAAGTGGCGGTGGCCGCCGTTATTGACGAGTACGAATTCCTTTCTGCGCCGGTGTGAGTCTTTCGGGTCTTCTCGCCTCAGCAAAGCAGTGATATCGTGGGTTTATTCTCCGATCTTGGGTGCAGTTTGTCGCGATTTTGTCTTTCCATACCGTTGGTGCTGATGATGCTCTGGCTTACCGGAACTGCCTTGGCGCAGTTCGCGGGGCCCTCTCCCGCTCACACTCAAGCCGGCAGGGCGGCAGAAGTGATTCGAGTTAAGAATGTCTCGATTGAGCAGAGCGACGATGGCGTTGCTGTCGTTATCGCCTCCAATGGCGCTCTTGTCCCTGCCATTACGAAATTGGATGGCCCGCCGCGACTGGTCATCGACCTTCCCGGGGCCGTGAATGCGTCGTTGCGCTCTCGCCTTCAGGGAACTCGGGACGAGATCAAGTCCCTCCGCGTCAGCCAATATCAGCTGAAGCCACCCTTGACCCGAGTGGTCGTCGACTTGTCGGAAGCGCGCGATTATTCCTGGGAAACGGTCGAGGACAGGCTGCTTGTGCACCTGCGCCGGCCCGATAAAGCAACGAATATAGAAAGCGATAAATCTCCGGCATTTACGAACGGAGGGGAAGCCCCGATTACCTATGCTGCCGCCCCGCCCGCGGGCAGTGTGCAGCACGTGGTCGAGCAGACATCAGGTCCTTCTTCGGTCACGGCCACAGATACGACGACCGTGCTGAACCTGGCGCGAGGCGGTCAAATTCGGGTGTGTCCGGGGACCACGGTCTCGGTCACATCTTCGAACGACAGACGTGATGTTATGGTAGGAATGAGCACAGGTTCCTTCGAAGCGCACTACAGCCTGAATGATTCGGCTGATTCGGTGCTCACTCCTGATTTTCGCATTCTCCTGGCCGGCCCCGGGGAATTCCATTTGGCGATGAGCGCCGATTCACGGGGAAACACTTGCGTGCGCGGTTTGGCCGGTAATAGATCCCCGGTCTTGGTCTCGGAGCTCATGGGCAATGGCACCTATCAAGTCAAGCCTGGCGAACAGGTAGTGTTTCATAGTGGGCAGCTGGGCAAAGTCGATCACGACGCGCCTATCGATTGCGGCTGTCCTCAGGCACAGGCGCCGGTGCTGAGGGCCGAGGTGCCGCCAATGTCTTTGCCTGCGAACCAAGCGTCACCGCCAACGGAACCGCCGGCGGCGGGGATTCCGCTGGAATCCAATCCGTCCGATTCGGCCGGGGTTAAAGTGACAATGTCGGTGAGGGCTTCCGATCAAGGGGTCACTGCTCCGATCGCCGCCAGCCACGCTCCTATACAGGTCGACACACCGCTAGTCTTCCGCGCCAGTGACCCACTTCCTGTGCCCACTGCGGAGACAAAAAAGCTGCCCGTAGTATCCGTTCCGCCGCAAGCTCTGGCTCTCGCTCCCCTGCCTCCAAAAACGGGCGCCTCGTCTGCGAGTCGTACAGCTAAACCGCGTCCGGGCTTTTTCGGCCGCTTCAAACGCTTGTTGTCCTCCGTTTTTGGTTAGAATCTGCGTGCCCGAATTCGCCTCCTGGGCGGACGCGATAGATAGTCGAAGTACGCCGCCGAAATTGGGTAATTTGGGTAGCTACTTACGCTCGCTGGCAAAGTCTATCCAGTAAGCAGCAGGCCGGTCTGAGGGGGGAAGCTTTCGGCGATTGCTCCCACTGCTGAATCCGTTGCTGGCGGCGCGGCCTCCCATCAGCTTCCTCAGAGGAGCAGCAATGGCGCCGTTTTCATAAGGTCAGACAATCAGCCTGCGCGGCGCGAGAGGAGTTCGTCGACCTGTCCAGCCGAGAGTTCCCTGAGGTTCCGGCCCGCCCCTTCCATACGCCGGGATGGGCCTCAATACGAATGCAATGAGGGTCATCCCAGGCCGGCGCACTTGACGATGTAGCTCGCCTTCGCCGTGGGGAACACGGAGCAGATTCAAATCATTCAAGGCTGAGGCCCCACAAGCTTCGAGAAGAAAACCTCGATCGCCTACAGCGCATAATGCACGATCCGCCCGCTTACCATAGTCATCGCCAGTCGGCCGGTCAGCCGCCAACCATCAAAGGGAGTGTTGCGCGACTTCGATAACGATGCTGCAGCCTCAAAGGTCCAGCGCCGCTTGGGATCGAAGATGGTTAGATCCGCCTGGTTGCCTGGCACCAGGGTACCGCGACCGTTCAGTTTGAGTACCCGTGCCGGACCCAGGGTAAACAGCTCCACAATCCTTATCAGAGGAACTTGATGTTTGCCGTGAAGCTCACTTATCGCAAGCCCCAGTGCGGTTTCGAGTCCAGTAACTCCGAACGGTGCACGCTCGAACTCCATTTGTTTTTCCTGAGCGGCATGGGGGGCGTGATCGGTGGCGATGGCATCGATGCTGCCATCGGCCAACCCCGCCAAAATGGCCTCGCGATCAGCCGCAGAGCGCAGGGGAGGATTCATTTTACAGTTGGTATCGTAGTCGCCGATATCTTGATCGGTGAGGGTGAAGTGATGGGGGGTCACTTCGCAGGTCACGCGCGCTTTGGCGCGTTTAGCCCGGCGCACGAAGCTTAGGGCGTCTGCGGTGGAGAGGTGAGCGATGTGTAAGTGTCCTCCGCTAGAGTGAGCGAGTTTTACATCGCGCTCGACCATGGCTGATTCGGCCGCCCCCGGCATGCCCCGTAAGCCTAAGCGAAACGAGGTGGCGCCTTCGTGCATCGAGCCAGACACGGTCATACGGGTGTCTTCAGCGTGCTGAATCACGGTCAGCTTCAACCGGGAACTGAGCTGAAGCGCTTGACGCATGAGTTTGCCGTCAAGGAGCGGGCGCCCATCATCGCTAATCCCCACCGCGCCAGCACGCTTGAGTGCAGGAAAATCGGTGAGCGCCTCGCCTTGGCTTTGCATGGTAGCGGCTGCAATGGGAAAGACGTTCACCCGTGCCCCGCGTTCCGGTTGTTGCAGCCAGCGTACCCATTCCTGCGAATCGATCACCGGCGAGGTGTTCGGCATGCAGCACACAGATGTAAATCCACCGGCGGCTGCGGCGGCAGTTCCGGTAGCGATTGTCTCTTTTTGGCTTTGCCCCGGCTCCCGCAGGTGGACGTGCATATCGATGAACCCCGGCGCTAGAACAAGTCCGCGGGCGTCGAATGTCTCTTCCGCCGCACCGCGGATTCTATGTTTCGGCGCTAACTCAGCGATCCTCCCCTCCCGCAAAAGCAGATCCCATTCAGCATCGAGGCGCGAGAGAGGATCGATGACGCGAGCTCCCTTGATGAGGAGCGAATCCGCTTTGAAACCATGTTCCCGCATCTTTGTAGCTGGCAGCGGCGCTGGCCGTTTCTTTAGCTCTTCAAGAACTTCGTGAAACTGTATTCCGTGTGATCCCGCGTTGCGGCAATCCTGGCCAAGCGGCGAGAGCTGCGCACGCTCGGCTGCCGGTCGACAGAACCGAGATGCGCCACTTCAGGCTTTCTCCACAGCCCTCGCCAGGATTGCCATTCGTACGGGAACTCCGTTGGCAACCTCCTCCACAATGACCGACTGAGGCGAATCGGCGACTTCTCCGGTTAATTCCAGACCGCGGATGATGGGTCCGGGATGCATCAGAATGGCATCTTTTTTTGCCCATTTGAGGCGACCTGATGTCATTTGAAAACCGGCAATATACTGGTCCAGGCCAATTTTTTCACCCGCCAGTCGTTCGGTTTGAACCCGCAACAGCATGACCACATCGCAGCCGCGCAGCCCCTCCTGGAGGTCTCGGCCCACTGCTATTCCGGGCGCCAGGGTCGAGGCTATGTCGGGCACGAATTCGGGCGGCCCGCACAGGGTAACGCGGGCTCCCAATTTGCTCAACAGAAAGCATGCCGACCGGGCTACGCGGCTGTGGTAGATGTCACCGACGATGAGCACCCGCAAACCGTCAATAGTGCGCTTGTGGCGCAGGATAGTGTAAGCGTCGAGCAATGCCTGGGAGGGATGTTCGTGCATGCCATCGCCGGCGTTGACCACTGGAATATCGAGGTGGCGGGCTAGGAGCATGGCCGCCCCCGCGTTGGGATGTCGGATTACAATCACGTCGGCGCCCAGAGCGCGCAAGGTGTAACCGGTATCGAGCAGCGACTCGCCTTTCTCGATACTCGATCCGCTTGCTTGCACGAGGACGGTGACCGCCCCCAGCGCCTTGGCGGCGACTTCGAAAGAGCTCCGGGTGCGTGTGGAGGGTTCGTAAAACAACAAGAGAACCCGTCTACCCCGAAGTCGGGGCGGCGGCTTGCTGGGATTCATCCTGCGAGCGAGCTGCAAGATGCTAAAAATATCCTTGCGATCGAGGTGCTCGATTCCGAGCAGGCATCCGCGCGCGAGGTTGGACATTGACCCGTCGTTCGTCACTATTCGCCAGTCGTGGGCAAGGCCCCCTTAAGGTTTGCTCACATCCCACCACCAGTGACTAACGAATTCTTTCTTCCCGCTCTACGAGGAGAACTTTTTCTGCATCGTCTACTTCGCGTAGTTTCACTTCGATGATCTCACGTGGCGTGGTCTGAACTTTGCGTCCGATATACATGGCCTCGATCGGAAGCTCGCGGTGACCGCGATCGATCAGCACGCAGAGCTGCACCAGACGAGGACGTCCGTGGTCGAAGAGAGCGTCCATGGCTGCCCGGGCCGTTCGACCTGTGTAGAGGACGTCATCGACCAAGATCACAGTCTTGCCGGTAATGGAAAATCCAATGTCGCTCTTTTGCACCAATGGCTTGGGACCGAGTGTTGACAGGTCATCCCGATACAGGGTGATGTCGAGCGTACCCACAGGAAGCGCGCCCTTCTCGATGCGCTCGATGATCTTGCCGAGTCGTTGCGCCAGGGGAACCCCCCTGCGGCGTAGTCCGACCAGCCCCAAGTCGCCGATGCCGTTATTCTTCTCGATGATTTCGTGGGCTAGACGAACCAGGGTGCGCTCAATTTCCGAGGCGGACATGAGTTGCGCTTTTTCCCGAAGATTTGCCTGGCGGGCTGTGCTTTTGGAAGACATAAAACGCTCGATCATACGCGGGCAGTCCGAGGGCTGGCAAGCAGCCCACTCACACCAGGCAAAAAACCCCAACGAGGCCGCGACTTAGCGGTTCTTCTTGCCCAGCAACGCTCCCCCTACAGCGCCCCCGAGTGTCGACAGAAGCAGAAAAGCAAGCAAAATGAAGATGGTGGACAGGGCCACAATGAGGCCCCAGCCCTGCGCCGATTTCAGGTATTCGAGCGCTTGTTGTGCTTGCCCGGGATATTGCGCCGCCGCCTGCTCAAGCTGCCTCATGACCTCTTGCCGCAAGCCGCCGGCGGTATGCCAAAGCAACATCTCGAGCGAGCCCAGCAGGGCAAAGATCACAAACCCGAGGGCGCCGCTGATTAGCCCAAGGCGCGCCCCCAGGGCAGAGTTCAAATTCTTTGCCACCGTTCGCCTCTTGTAGAAAGCAACGCAGAAAAATGCACCCGCCGGAATGCCGATAAACCACAAGCCGACCAATGCGAACACCGCCTCCACCAGGCCACCCATTACGGTCGTCCGACGTGCTTCCGGCCAATCGAAAACCGTCGATGGGCGCTCGAGACAAAGGGAATTGTTCAGAGCCCCCGGGATGGGATGAAGCAAGGGGCCTTCCTCACCGGTGGGCTCGATCGCCACTCGGATTTGCGGTGCCCCGCATTGTTTGCAAAATAAAACGCCGCTTTCGACCGAAGCGCCACAGCGATGGCAGGAAGGTTGCACTCGAATTTCAAATTACCGCAGGGAAGTAGATACAAGCAAACCGGACGGGAGGACAGCCGGCGATTGCCGGGTCGCCACACTCATGCCCTGGAGCCCACCAGGACCAAAATTCGCCGGCGCTTAGATCGTGTCTTGCTTGCCCCGTATCTGGATGAGCACAAGTTCATACTTGGATCCTCTGCCCTGCGGGGCGATCGACACGATATGCTGATTATCTTCCGTACCTACCTTCAACTCTACGGCTTCTCCGGAATTTTCGTCGCACGTCAATTCCTTTGATTTATCGCGCGAAGGTGAGAGGCTTACTCGACTCCCTTTCCAGGAGGTGTGACACTCGAGGACCTTGCCGTAATTTTTGAGTTGACCCGCGTAATAGTTAATCAGCCGGTCGGGGGCAGCGTCGGACTCGTATTCCTGGGCAACAACCTTCAAACCGAAGAAGCCGGTCGAGATACTCACATTCGCGCTCTTGTCTTCACCCTGGCTGTCTTTTTCGATCAGCTTGGATCCCGGGTAGACGTCGAGTCCGGTTGCGCGGGGATTAGCCTCCTTGCTGACGTGAATGCCACCGACCGGCGTGGTGATATCCAGCTTCTTATCGCCCTCTTGCTCATTATGCTTCACCTTTACGTTGCATGCGCACAGGAGCAAGGTAAGCAGGAGGATGAGACTAGCGGCCAACAATTTGAGCATCTTTTGGACCTCCATAGGCTGGAAGCGCCGGCCTTTCGATGCCAGCGCCGCGCTGGGCAAGATTGGGAATCGTAACCGGCAGGTGTCCATGAATCGGAATCTCACCAAACAAAGCCTTCACCGCGCTGACTTCTGAAACCGTTGCATTTGAAAAAGTGCAGAGGTAATTCTCGACCCCGGGGAAGTCGCTGGCCAGGTAAGGATTGCCCATGGCCAAGACAGCCGTCTTGTCGGCGGAGCGATTCAGCAGGCTTGCGAGCAGCGTTCCCGTGGCATCCGCCAAGGCCACTGAATTGGTGACCCCTCCCGGTCCGGGGATCGCCTTGCCCGCCGTCGGGATCACGAACACAGCTGCAATGACCAGTTCCGCCTCACTGGTTGCCTTTAAGATCGAGTCCGACATGGCCGCGGCCGTTCGCGGATCCACATAGATGATATTCACGTCGGGCACGCGCATTTGCAATTGCCGGGCTAGGGTTCGGCCCCAGTCGCTGCGCACGTCGTCGCTTAAAACAATCGCCACCAGCTGATTATGGACCTGCTCTGCTCTTTGATACGGAAGAGATGGCGGACGAGTTCCCGTGGGTCTTAGAGGGAGCACCTTCCCGTTGTCTCGCACCAGGGTGACGGCATCGTCGGCGATTTGCTGCCCCGTGGCTAGATTCGCCGCTTGCGAGACCAGCTTCGGGATAGCTTGAATATCGACTAACTTTGCTTTATTTAAACCCAAAGAGGCCTTCGCCTTCAGCAACTTTAGCACCGAGCCATCAAGGCGCTGCTGAGTGATTTCACCGGATTGGACGGCCGCCAGAACGGCCTGGTACGAGCGATCTAAGTCAGGCGGGATGAGCAGCAGGTCGTTACCCGCCTTAAAAGCATCGACTGCAGCTCGACCGATGTCGTTCACATACAGGCGAGTCAGGCCAGCCATATCCAAGGCGTCGGTGACCACAATCCCTTTGAAGCCGAGTTGTTTGGTTAACAACTCGGTCACAATGGCAGGGGAGGTGGTGGCGACTTTATTCGGATCGGGCTCGAAAGCAGGGACCGTGACATGTGCCACCATGATCGAATCGACACCTGCTTGAATGGCCTTGCGGAAAGGCGGCAGCTCGATCGACTGCAGTCGCTCAAGATTGCCACTGACCTTTGCCAGCCCGAGATGGGAATCGGTCGCGGTATCGCCATGGCCCGGGAAGTGCTTCGCCGTAGTTAACATTCCGCCCGTTCTCGCACCCCGAATATAGGCCGCCACCAGGTCACCGGCGGCAGCGGGATCCTCTCCGAAGGAGCGGGTGTTGATGATGGGATTGGCAGGGTTAGAGTTAACATCCGCGTCAGGAAAGAAATTCCACTCGACCCCGATGGCGCGCGCCTCTGCCGCGGTGATGCGGCCGAAAGACTCGGCGTAATCCAGCCTGCCGGCCGCCCCAAAGGCCATGGCGTGGGGGAAAACTGTCGTGCCCTCGAGCCGCATAGAAACACCGCGCTCAAAATCAGCGGCAATCAGCAAGGGCAGTTTTGAGCTTTGTTGAATCCGATTTAGAGCCATGGCCGCTTCGTAAGGACCGGTTTTGATGAGCAAATCGCCATCCAGGGGAACCGTCATGGCCAGCGACCCGATATGGTCGCGCTGAATTGTTTGCTCGAGTTGAACGAGATCAGGATCTTCGAAATTGAAAAAGCGCGCGCGCAACCAAATCATGAACAGCTGTCCGACCTTTTCCTCGAGCGACATCTTGCGCAGCGTCTTTTCCGCCCACTTCTCACCATTGCGATCAAGATGAATGGGCCCGGGACGCTGGTAGCGATCTTTGGCCTGGAGGAGCGAAGTAAGCAAAAGGAGAGCAAGCAAGGGGAGCAGCAATCTGCGCATAGCATGACCATAGCAAAAGTAGAAGAGAATTGCCGCCTGCTTGTAGCCGGCGAAGATCAGTAAGCGCCTGGATCTATGCCTGCCGTGTCGCCCAACAACACCCCATCAAAGATAAGCCGCCGGACGCGGCACACCTTGGCGCCACAGCTAGGAACCATTTTTGGATGCCAGTATCTCAGCCTGTGTCCTGGAGAGTGCCGTCGACTGAATTGTCGCTTCGTCTCCAAAGCCACTCAGCCATAGAACCTCCGGCTCGCGCCGAAACCAAGTCATTTGTCGTTTGGCATAGTTCCGATGTGCCTGTTGAGCCCGCGCGACCGCCTCGTCCCGCGTCAGCTCGCCACGAAGCAACTGCAAAGCTTGCTTGTAGCCAAGCGACGAGAGTGGTCGGATGGAATCTCCGTAGCGTTCGATCAACGCTGCCGTTTCTTCCGCTAGTCCCAAGGCAAACATCTCAGCGGCGCGTGTATTAATGCGCTCGTAGAGCTTCACCCGATCCGGATTCAGCCCGATGCGCAAGATGCGAAACCCGGCGAGGGGCGTGCGGCCGCCTTTCCACAACTCCGTCATCTTTTGACGCGAGGTAAGGCAAATTTCAATGGCACGAATGAGCTTGGGCGCGTCATGGGCATGGATCTTGTTGGCAGCGGCCCCATCCAGCTTGCGGCAGATGCGGTGGAGGTACTGAGGTCCCCTGCCAAGTGCGCGGCTCCGCAGCCGCTGCCGCAGCCGTTCCGATCTTTGCGGACCGGCAAAAAGGCCGTCGAGAAGTGCGCGCAGGTAAAGGCCGGTTCCTCCGGCCACAATGGGCAGGTGCCCGCGACGGGTGATCTCCGGCAGGAGTTGTCGAGACCGTCGTGCATATTCTCCGGCCGTTATGTAAGCCGTCGGCTCGACGCAGTCCAGAAGATGATGCCGCACGCGTGTCCGCTCAGCCGGGCTCGGCTTGGCGGTGCCAATTTCCAATCCGCGGTAAAGGGCTAGCGAATCACAGTTAACGATTTCGCCGCCAAGCGACTGAGCCATGGCCAGCGAAAGAGCAGTTTTGCCGCTGCCGGTCGGCCCCAGAATTACAAGCAGGAGTCCTGGCCGTGGCACGATTAACGTGCGCTCCACGTCGCTTGCCAGTAGGCAATGATGGTGAGAAGTAGCACCAGGATTCCCATCACCAGCAGGCCGGTTACCTCGCGTGGGTAGATGGATTTTTTGGCCCGTGAGGTCGAACGGGAGGTCGGCTTGGGCGTAGTCGCCACCAAGTTATTTTAGCCCGGTAGCTTGGTAAGGGCACAACACGATTGAAGCGCGGGGCAGAAAATCGAGCTTTCTCGGTTCGCCTGGCTCGACGATTCGGCTGCGATGGTCGGCCCGGGCGGACGCTTATCTTATTCCAGATCGTTGTGATCGGGGTTGTAATAAAAATGGAATCGCAGGGCGAGGAACTGCCCGTTGAATTCATTGGGGAGGGGTGGAAAGGGATTCGATGCCGTAATGCTTCCATATGCGGCGCGATCAAGTGACACATCGCCCGAAGGTCCCACCAGTTGCAAACCCGCCACCTGACCTTGTTTTGTGATGGCGAACTCAATACTTACTTTGCCTTTCTTCATGATGGGTGGCCGCGCCACCTCAGGAATCAAGGTATACCAGTTGTTCTTCACGTCTTCGACCACCCGCGCCAGGTAAGGGCCGAAGTTAACTCCCTGCGTATCGCTGAGCACTTCCGTATTGCCGATAACGTCGGTGGGCTGCCGACCTTGTCCAAGCCCGTAATCTCCGTCGCTCCCCCCGTAGCCGCCACGATTCGCCGCTGCCGCACGGGCGGCGTTCTCGATGGCTGATCCCGCCGTTCCCCGGGTGACAAAAACGTTTTTGGTTGAAGGTGGCGGGGTCAATTTTGCGCTTTGAGTTGTCTCAGGCTGGGGAGCAGTTTGCTGCTTGGCTGGCGGACCAGGGCTCTCGGCAACTTGCGGAGGAGCCTCGGCGGGCCCGGGAGCGGGCTTGGAGGCCCGAGCACCGCCGGAACCCATGGCTCCCGGCCGCGAAGCGTCCAGAATCTTGCGCAATTCCTTGGCATCGAGATGGGGATGGCGAGACTGGGCGATACGGTCCTGGTCGGAAAGCTTGTCCGTCTTAGGCGGCCGGGTGAGCTTTTCCGCGTCCGGCGGCAGTGCCAGGAACGTGGTCTGCTTATCACGGGTCGCCAGATTGGGCGACAATGCGACCGCGCTCCGCGGAAATAGACGCAACAGGTAGGAGGAAAGCGTAGGCGAATTCCATAGCGCGATAATGATGACTAAGTGGACGATGAGTGAAATCCAGAACGCCTCGCGCATGCGGGCACGGGAGAGGTCATCCTGCAATTGCACCAGCAGGACAGGCACGGTCTCCATCTCCCGGTATGCCGATTCCCATCCCCGGGAGTCGAACAGGTCGCCCTGGGCCGGATCCGGTTGCGCTCTGCCGGAGCTGACCTGATCACTGGGCGGGATTTGCAGAGTTTGCATGGACCGCTAAGCTATTAGACACCTGCAACAGGTGACGGTTGCCAAAAACTAGAGCTCCGGGAATCGCTAACGCCGGTACCCCATTGTCGCACTGTTTGGGCGAATCTGCTAAGCGCAGAAGGACGAGCACCTGGGTTGTGCCTCAACCATCAACGGCTTCGGCCGCATGTAAAATCATGTAAATTCCACATTAACCGGAGGTCGGGCGCCTCCCGACTGATCAATATCGATTTTTTCTCTATGCCGGTGGATTGAGGCGACAATCTCCAGAGCCAAGGCTAACGCGCGGCGGCCATCTATGAGGCTGACCAGCGGCCGGGAACGCGTTTGCACGGCTTGAATGAATGCCTGGAGTTCGGCATGAAGCGGCTCTTCGGATAAAACCCTCGGCTTGCTGACACTAATATCCGGATTCGGGGACGGTAGAGCGCCCCCTTGGCCGCCTACGCTGAACACCAGAACGTCCTGCCTGCCATAATCGAGCGAGATGTATTGCTGCAGCTGAAAGAAACGCAGCTTGCGCACACGCTCGGTGGAAACCCGGCTGGCGGTGAAGTTGGCTACGCAGCCGGACGCAAATTCCACGCGCACGCTGGCGATGTCTACCTTGCTGGATAAAATCGGCAAACCCACCGCGCGAATCTCTTTGAGGGGCGAATTCACGAAGGAGAGCACGATGTCGAGATCATGAATCATCAGGTCCAGCACTACATCCACATCCAACGAGCGCGCAATGAACACGCTCAAACGGTGGACCTCAAAAAACATAGGGCGGGAAACCAAGGGGACAGTGGCGCGAACCGCAGGGTTGAACCGCTCGACGTGCCCGACCTGGGCTACGCGGTGATGAAGCTCGGCCAGGTGAATGAGTTCATCGACCTCCTCAACGCTCGCGGCAACAGGCTTTTCAATGAGAACGTCGATGCCTGCTTCCATCAGCGTCTTGGCAGTTTTCAGATGATGAAGGGTCGGCACAGCTACGGAAGCGGCCCGAAGCGTCAGTCCACTAGCTAAGCATTGTTCCAGGGATTCGAAACCCGCCGTCTCAAACTCCTGGGAAATTCTGCGAGCACGCTCCTGATGAGAATCGACGACGGCCACCAAACGCACGGGTGCACCTTCGCGCTCGAGTTCGCGATAAACGCGCGCGTGATTGCGCCCGAACGCTCCGACGCCGACGACCGCCACATCGATACGATCATTTGTCAAGCGAGTGTCAACGCCCCTGAATTCGCCAGGGTTCTCAAGTCGAGGTGCGAACGCGAGCGGGCGGTGTTCCGGGTGATCAATCCGGGCAGCCCATTGCTCTTATGCTGCCCTGCCGCTACGGCCTGCCTCCAGCTCTTCGGTCTGCTGCCAGGTGTAGTACATGCGGTGGATGACCGTGAGCGTCGATAAAACGGCGATCACCCACAGCACCGGAGCCATGCGGTTAAAAAGGGCGCCTACGATGATCAGGACCAAGCGCTCAGGTCGCTCCATGAAGCCGACCTTGCAAGTGCCGATGAGCGATTCGGCGCGGGCGCGAGTATAGCTGACCATAATGCAGCTGATCATCACCAGCGCCGCCAGTACCACGTAGAAAAAACGATAGCCGCGCGCGTAATAAACTAGCAGCCCGAAAAATAAGGCGGCATCGCTGTAACGGTCGAGAACGGAATCGAAAAATGCGCCAAAGCGGGTTACCTGATTCGAAGCGCGCGCTACCCGGCCATCGACTAAATCGAAAAACCCCGCGGCTAGTACCACCAGTCCCGCGTAGCGGAACATACGCACTTGATTGTCGGCGTTGGCATAGCCGAAAAGAATGGCGGCCAGGACGTTGATCACCAGGCCCATGAAGGTCAAGACATTAGGGGAAATGCGGGCCAGGGCCATGCGGTTGACGATGATTTCAAGCAACTTGCCACAGGCACGCCCGAACTCCCTTGTCCAGGTCATTCAGGCTTTAGCCTCGTCATGGATGGTGGTCAGGCTGAGAACTTCCATTTCGCGTTCACCCGTGGGTGTAACCACGGTGGCCGTATCACCCACCTTCTTGCCTAACAGCGCCCTCCCAATCGGCGAGGTGGTCGAGATCTTTCCGGAGGCTACATCGGATTCCTCGCTGGTAACTAGGTTATATTCGATTTCTTCACCTTTATCATTGTCATAAACTTTTACCTTAGAGCCGAGACCGACCTTGTCCTTGGGGATGTTGCTCATGTTGATTAAGGACAAGTCCGCGAGACGTCGGCTGAGCTGGCGCAGGCGGGCTTTCACAAATTCCTGGCGTTGCTTGGCCATGTGATACTCGGCGTTCTCGCTGAGGTCACCCAGAGCGATCGCTCGCTTGAGTTCTTTCGGGAGCTCATGATTCAGCTCGTGTTCGAGGGCGTCTATCTCTTCTTGCAGTTTCTTTTTGATGTGTTCAGGCATGTACGTTCAGAAATTATAAACCTTGCCTCTCGCGCTCGGCACCGAGTCGGGGGAGCAACTTGGCAGAACAAAGCTGCACGCGGGAGCGGCAGCCGACGATCAATGCCCTGCTACAGCGCGCCCGGACAGCTTCTCCGCTGTGGCCCGCGCGGGACGCTCAATTGCCCAGAGCCCAGGTATTTAGGTATAATCGTACGGTGTGGTTTCCCCGCTCTCCCCGCAATCTTACTGAATTCACTTCCAGGTACTCCTCATGATCAGCTCCGAATCAGTCTTCCACATTGGCGACAAGGTCGTTTACCCCAACCACGGCGTCGGCGTCATTGAGCAGATCAGCAGCCGGACCTTCGGCGAGACAGTTGAAAAGTTCTATCTGCTGAAGATTAAGGCCAGCAGCCTCAAAGTCATGGTGCCATTCCACAATGTAAACAACGTGGGATTGCGCCGCGTGGTTAAGAACGGTGAGATTCAGAAAATTCTGGATTTTCTGACCGACGGGGACTGCGCCAACAGTGCCGATTGGAAAGACAGGTTCAAGGAAAACTCCGAGAAGATGCGGACCGGATCACTCCTCGAGGTGGCCGCCGTTCTCAAGAGCCTTCTCGTTCTCAATCAGAATAAGCCGCTTTCCTTCCGGGAAAAGAAGATGCTTGAGCGAGCCCGATACCTGCTGGTCAGCGAGCTCGCCATGGCCAAGAACCTGGAAGAGCCGGCGGTCGAGGACATGCTCTCGAGGGCCTTGGCTAAGTCGAAATTGCGGTTCCCCGAAGCTGCCGATTTCCAAGCCTAATGGCGAGTGGTCGGCCGACCCCTATTCTCCCAGCCAAGCCCCGTAGGGGCGCAGCCCCTCGACGTGGTCAAAGACGATTTTTGTGGCCGCGGTCAGAGGAATGGCCAACAACAAGCCCATAGCGCCCCACAGCCACCCCCAAAACAGCAGCGAGATGGTCACCGTTAAAGGATTTAACTGCAGGCGCGTACCCAGGAACTTCGGATAGAGCAGATTGAGCGAAATGACGTGTAAGGCGAGCACGGCCGCGACCAGGAAGATGAGTGCTCCCGAATCCATTTGGCTGATGCCCACGACCACAGGGGGCACGAGTGCGAGGACTATGCCCAGATAGGGCACCAGGCTGAGGAATCCGCTGATTGGGCCGACAAAGTAGAAGAACGGCAATCCGAGCGTTGCGAAGATGCCTATGCTGACCAGAGAGATCAATACGCCGATCAAAAAATTTCCTACCAGGAATATGCGCATCATGCGGGCAATCAGACCCAGCGTCACATAGGCGGTATGCCGGTGCGGCATGCGGAAAAGCATCACCGTGGCGGAGCGAATATGGCGATGCCAGCTGAGCATGAAATAGATGAGGAACGGCATGAAGGAGGCAGCGATCAAAGCTTCATAAAGCGAGCCGAAGCCGTGCCTGGCCAGCTCGAGCCAGTTGGAGGTGTCGACTGCCACCATGCTGCTTCCGCTAGCCGCCTGCGGGGCTGCCCTGACTTCGCTCGGCTGAGGTGAGCGTGAGTCTCGCCATTGAGCTATTTGGGACCGCATCTTCGCAGAATAGCGCGGTAAGTTGCGGGCAAACGCGCTTGCTTCGCTATAGGAGAAATAACTCGCGGCCACCAGCGCGCCCAGCAGCGAGAACACGGCTATTGCGGAAGCCAGGCTTCGCGGTAGCCTCCAGCGCTCGAAAAAATCCGCCACCGGGGCCAGAATGAAGGCCAGCATGATTGACGCCAAAAGCACAACCAGCACCAGCTCCGCCTGGCTGCAGAAGAACAGGAGCACCCCCCCGGCGATGATCATCTGCGCCCAATTCCTCGCCCCGGGGAGGGAAGCGTGTGAGGCTGGCGAGGCGACATCGGGAGTGCGAGAGCCCGGAGCGGCCATTGCCCGGACATGGTACTCGAAGTTGTGGATGTGCGCCGACTATAATCGCCGCGTGTCGGCTTCCGGCCTGCTTATGCGGCGCGTCCTCGGGCTCGACGTTGGTTCCAGAACCATAGGCACCGCCATCTCTGACCCGTTAGGGATCACTGCGCAGGGCCTCGCTACCATCCGCCGGAGCAACAAGCGCAACGATTTCGAGGCGCTTGGCGAGCTTATACGAAAATACCAAGTGGCCGAGATCGTCGTTGGCTACCCGCTGCGGATGAGTGGGGCCGAGGGGACCCAGGCGGAGAAAATGTCACGATTTGCAGAGGATCTGCGCAGGCGTTTCCAGCTTCCGGTGCACCTGTGGGATGAACGCCTGACCTCCGCACAGGCCAATCGCCTGCTGCGGGAATCGGAGATGTCGATCAGGCGCCGTGGCCAGGTGGTTGATCAAGTGGCGGCAGTGCTGATTCTGCAAAGCTGGATGGAAAGCCACGACAAAAGCGCCCCGGCTTCTCTTGACCTGCCGCCGAACCGGACGTGACCAACGGCCCAAGACCAAAGACCAACGACTCGCATCCAGCGATCGTCTAAACTGGCGGAGTTGGCTCGATTCTTCATTTTCCTGTTGATTGTGGCACTGATGGGCGGAGCATGGCTCTGCTGGTCTCTGTTTGTGCCACTTGCGCCGCCAGGGCCGACCTTCGTCATCCTGCATCCGGGCGATGGTACGCGTGCGATCGCTGCGGAATTGCACAATGAGGGAGTGATTCGCAGCCGTCACGCCTTTATCGTTTGGCACTATTTTCATCATCGACGCTCGCTCAAAGCCGGCGAGTACCTGTTCGACAAACCCGCCGATATCAGCCGAGTGCACGCCCGTCTCGCCAAAGGCGACATTTATGTGCACACCGTGGTAGTCCCGGAAGGTTTCACCATCTTTGATATCGCAAATGCCATGGCGCAGGCGGGCCTAGGGACGCGCGACGAGTTCCTGCGTGTTGCCATGACCGGCTCGGCTCTGGTTCAGGATCTTGATCCCGAGGCGCGGTCTCTTGAGGGCTACTTGTTCCCGGACACCTACGAGTTTACCCGCTCTCAGAATCTAACGGACATGGTTGCGGAAATGGTGAAGCGCTTTCGCCGCGAAGCCGCCGTCCTCAATCTGAGGGAAAACGTGCATTCTGTCGTAACCCTGGCCTCGATAATCGAGAAGGAGACCGCGGTCGCCGCCGAGCGGCCCATGGTCGCCGGCGTCTACTACAATCGCCTGCAAAAAAAAATCGCCCTGGACGCCGATCCCAGCGTAATTTACGCGAAACTCCTCGAGGGTACCTACGACGGTGCCCTGCATCATGGTGACACCCAAACCCTGTCCCCCTACAACACCTACCGGCATCTGGGACTGCCCCCGGGGCCGATTGCCAACCCCGGCCGTAGTGCGTTGCAAGCGGCTATGCACCCCACTGAGTCTGATTTTCTGTATTTTGTCAGCGACGGCAGTGGTCATCATCGCTTTGCCCACTCCCTCGAAGAACACAATCACAACGTGGCTGCCCTCAGAAAACTGATTGAGTCGCGGTAAGCACGAGCCGTTTTTCCTCAATACTCAACCAGATATTCCGAATATCCACAGTTTCCGCACAGGGGAGTTGATTATTCGCTTTTTGTTCGCTTATGCTCGAAGCTGGCGGAAAGCTCTAATGAGGGGCCCATGACGGTAGCTGGCGAGTTCAAAGAGCTGCTGAAGCAGCAGGCCGACATCGTACGCATCGTGGGCGACTACGTGAAGCTCAAGAAGGCAGGAGCACAGAACTTCTGCGGCATCTGTCCCTTCCATTTGGAAAAGACGCCCTCCTTCTCGGTGCACGCCACGCGCCAGTTCTTTCACTGCTTCGGTTGCGGAGCTTCGGGGGACGTCTTCGGCTTCGTACAAAAGATAGAAAACATCACCTTTCCGGAGGCGGTGCACCTGGTAGCGGAGAAGATGGGCATCGCGCCCCCGAAATTCAGCTACACGAGTCCAGAGGAGATGCGGCAAGCCAAGCGGCGGGCGTCACTGTTTGACATTCAGGAGGCGGCTTGCCAGTTTTTTGAGCAAGCCCTACGACGACCCGAGGCGGCGCACGCCCGCGAATATCTCAAACGCCGGGGCCTCGATCAGGAGCTGGTTCGGCAGTTTCGCATCGGATTTGCTTCCGATTCGGGATTCTTGCTCAGGGATTATTTGCGGGCGAGGTTTCGGGAAGAGGTGGTGCGCGAAAGCGGCCTGTTTTCCTGGAAGCAGGCGGAGACTTACGCCCCCGGGGGCAACCGCTCCGGGCGCGCGACCAGCGGCGCAGGGAAGGGAAACGAGACCCAGCGAGCCGAGCGATCAGGTCCCCTTTCGACCAGCTCAGGGGAGAGTTTTCGATCCGGGGAGGTGTCGGAATTGGAGCCAACATCTTTTCTCGATCGCAGAGCGCACGCCGTGCCACTTTCGGCGATGTACTCGAAGTTTCGCAACCGGGTTATGTTTCCGATTGCTAATGAGCAGGGGAAAGTTATCGCCTTCACTGGGCGCAGGCTCTCCAGCGATGAGAGGGGTGGGCCGAAATATTTCAATTCATCTGAGACGCCAATCTATTCGAAGTCGCGGGTGCTGTTTAATCTCGACAAAGCCAAAGAATGGATTCGCAAGGAATACGCCATTCTTGTCGAAGGCCAGATGGATTGTATCTCGGTTTTTGCCGCGGGCTTCCACAATGTAGTCGCCACCTCCGGGACAGCGTTCACCCAAGCTCAGGCTAAGCTCCTCGCCCGCTTCACCAAGAACGTCGTGGTCAACTTTGATCCTGACGCTGCCGGCGCCAAGGCCACCGAGCGCACGCTGGGACTGCTGATTGAAGAAGATTTCGAGGTACGCGTCCTCGGGCTTGAGCCCGGCTTTGATCCCGATCTTTATATCAGGGAGCGCGGCAAGGACGCTTATCGGGAGGCTCTGCGGCATTCGGAGCGATATTTCGATTACCTCATCCATCGCGCCCGAGCACAGTTTGCGGTACGCAGCCCAGAAGGTAAGGTCAAGGCCGTAAATTATCTATTGCCGCACATTCAACGGGTGCCGAGCCGGATCGTACGCGACGAGCTGGCGCAGGAGATCGCCCAAAAACTGGGAATTGACTCGGTCGTGCTCCGTCAAGAGCTGAAGCAGGTGGCGACGGCACGCTCCGCAGCGGCCGTCCAAGCCCCGGTCGAGGCTCAGGTCACCGATGCCGAGCGGCTCCTGGTTCGGGCGCTCTCATCGGCAACCCAAATCAGAGCCGGCAATCGGCCTAGGTCCGGCCGCGAGGGACGCGACGAGGAGTTCGATCCGTCTTGGCAAGCGCAATTCGCCCTGCGAGCCGAACAGCTGCATCGTGGCCTAGGGTGCGAATCATTGATCGATGCCCTGCTCAGCGCCGGCTCCGAGGACAAGGATGCACTCGAATTGCCCCGTTCGGAAAGCGACCGCCGGCTGCTGGCGGCCATCTTGATACGCGAGGAGGAGGAGCTAAGCCCAGAGCGGCTGGAGGGGGCGATCAAAGCCCTGCGACGAATTGCCCTACGCCGCAAACTCGAAGACGTTCAGAGGCAGCTGCAGGCCGCTCGTGCCAGCGAACCTGGTGAACTTGAGGCCTTGCTTGAGGAAAAGGTGCGTCTCAAGCGCGCCCTCATGGACGCTCGGTTCGGCGAACCGACTCAGGTCTAACCGACAAAGGTCCTCAGGCAACCCACACGCAGAGCGGAAATCCTGGAAGGTAGTTGAAACTAAAGGGCGCATGAGGCCATCTAAAGGGCTGAGGGCAAATGGAATTCCGGCTTCTCGGGTGGGGTTAATTGGGGGTACGGATAGCGAGAGCCTCCCGGCCATGCTATACTCTGAAAGTTTGTGCCGGCGCACAATCCTCGAATTCAAAGTTCCCACCGCTGACAGCTTATGCTTTGTCCCTTCTGAGGGACAACTGAGGTTAATCCGTCTTGGCTCTTGATGACAAGTACGACGACATTAAAAAGCTGATCGACGCAGGCAAAGAAAAGGGATATCTCACTTACGATCAAGTCAATGACCTGATCCCGCACGATGTGCACTCTCCCGAAGACCTCGACGATCTGCTGACAACCATAGGTACTCAGGGCATCGATGTTCTGGAGGGCCCGGCCAAGCTGCCGTCCTCTGCTCTGGAAAAAAAATTCGAAGAAGTGGAAGAAGCCGGGGAAGACGTCGAACTCGACCTCACGCCCGGCGCGCTGGAAAAAACCAACGATCCCGTCCGCATGTATCTCCGCGAGATGGGAACTGTTCCCTTGCTGACACGCGAAGGCGAGGTGGAAATTGCCAAGCGCATAGAGCGCGGCCAGAACCGCGTGCTGAAGGCACTTTCGCGCTCGCCGATTGTCATTCGCGAACTGCTTGAGCTCGGCGAGGATCTCAAAAAAGACGTGCGCTCGATCAAGGAAGTTGTCACCTTTGACGAAGAAGAGATCACGGAAGAAATCCTCAACCACCGGCGCGATGAATTCACCGGCAAGATCGACGAGCTGGCCAAATGCTACAAGAAGGCCAATCAGCTGGCGGAGAAGTTCGTCGAGGTTTCGCAGAAGAAGCGGCCCCGCGATTACCGCCGTTATCGCATGCACCTGGCCCGGGCCATTGTGCTGGTATCGCTGGCGGTTCGACGCTTGGGTTTCACCAACACCGAACGCAAGCGCCTGATCGACAGGGTCATTAAAACCGTCGACAACATGCGTTCGCTTGACCGCCAGATGCAAAATCTGGAGCGCAAGGCGGATGCCACCCGCAGCGAAGAGCAAAAAAAAGAATACCGCCGGCAAACACGCCAGCTGCGGGCGGAGCTCGACAAGCTCGAAGCCGAAACCGGCGTCTCGTTCCAGGAGCTCAAGCGTACGCAACGCGAGATCATCCAGGGCGACATGGACGCCGAGCAGGCCAAGCGCGAGCTGATCGAGGCCAACTTGCGACTGGTGGTCTCGATTGCGAAGAAATACACCAATCGTGGCTTGCAGTTCCTCGACCTCATTCAGGAAGGCAACATCGGACTGATGAAGGCAGTCGACAAATTTGAATACCGCCGGGGTTATAAATTCTCGACGTATGCCACTTGGTGGATTCGGCAGGCGATTACACGCGCCATTGCTGACCAGGCGCGCACCATCCGCATCCCGGTGCACATGATCGAAACCATCAACAAGCTCATTCGCACCTCCCGGCAGCTGGTGCAGGAACTCGGACGCGAGCCCACGTCGGAGGAAATTGCCAAGCGCATGGACATTCCCGTCGCCAAGGTGCGCAAGGTATTGAAAATCGCCCAGGAGCCAATCTCGCTAGAAACGCCGATCGGCGAAGAGGAAGATTCCCATCTCGGTGACTTCATCGAAGATCGCGGGGTGGTTTCCCCCGCCGAGGCGGTCATCAACGTCAACCTAAAAGATCAAACCTCGCAGGTGCTGCGCACGCTCACTCCGCGGGAGGAGAAAGTCATCAAGATGCGCTTCGGGCTGGAAGATGGCAGCGAGCACACGCTCGAGGAGGTAGGGCAATCTTTCGCCGTAACCCGCGAGCGCATCCGTCAAATCGAAGCCAAAGCGCTGCGCAAGCTGCGCCATCCCTCGCGCTCGCGCAAGTTGCGCGCGTTTATGGATGGAGTGCACGATTGATGCGGTTGGTCTTAGAAAAAGCCCCGCTTCGCTCGTGCTTTCCTATTTTGCTCGGCTAGTTGGCTGCCGCTACGGTTTACTCTCTCTGCTTTTCCTGCTCGCCGGTATGCGGCACCAGGAGCTTTTGCCGGTCAGGAACTCTCATCCTCGATTGCGCTCCGGTTTTTCCTGTCCTTTCCACAAATAATTGACATCCTCCACAGTTTTGTCACAAGCGTACGCGATTTTACGCTTGAGCGGGGAATCGCCTTCCGGCACATTGCCTACACCGGGCGCGCGGAACAGTCTCAAGCGCCTGCTGGACCATCGTGATGCCGACAGTTGCCGGCAGTTCCCGAGGGTGAACTGCTGGTGGGTTGCCAGATACGCGGCGACGCGTATTGGCGTGCCCGGGCGTTGCGGCCTCCTCAGAGTTTCGCCTCGACAGGCGGAGCTGAACTTGTGGGCGTCGACGATGGCTGCGGATCGGGAGATCCGCAGTGGTACGCTGGAACTCGTGCTCGTCATGAGCGCGGTGAACGCACAAGGCGACCCCCCGGTTGTCTTCGTGCAGCGGAAGGCAGAGCGACGACATTCGCGCACCCTACGGCCCGGGTGGCTGGCCCGGGCCGTATCTTTTGCCCTCCTATCCGACTTGCCTCAGATTCATCCGTGGGCAGCAGCGCCGTGGTATTCGCTTTTCCTTTGCCCTATACTGTTGCTGATCGGGGGATGCGCGCCGGCTGAACAGGTGACGAGCAAATCGCGGGCCAAGGCAAGACGATTTCTGCTCTCTTTTCCGGTGCGACATCACAGCGATCCACAACAGCAAAGTGAGCTAGGATCGCGAGATCCATTCAGCGAAGATTCTTCCGCAAGGTGAATACGGACGCGAAATTTTCCGGCACTCTTCCCGCCAGCTTGGAAGCGGAGCGCTCAATCTTGGGCGCCATTCTTCTCGACAATCGCGCCTACAACGAAGCCGCGGAACAGCTGCACCCGGAAGATTTTTCACTCGACGCGCACCGCCGCATCTACTCGCGCGTGGTCGATCTGATGGAATCGGCACGGCCGGTGGATATCATCACCTTGATCGATGAATTGAACCGGCGAAAGGAACTCGAGGCAGTGGGCAACGTGGCCTACGTCTCGTCCCTGATGGACGGCGTTCCCGACCGGCCCAGCATCGAGCACTACATAAAAATCGTGCGCGACAAGGCTTTGCTGCGTGGGCTTATTCATGCTTCCCATGCTGCCATTGCCCGAGCCGCCGAACAGGCCGATCCCGCCGACGAGATCCTTAACGATGCCGAAGCGACCATCTTCCGCCTCTCCGAACAGCGCATTGCACGGGGCTTTACCGGCTTGCCCGAGATCATCAAGGAGGTGGGCGGAATCGATGCGCTGCTCGAACGTGGACGCCGGATCACGGGAGTCGCCACCTATTACGAGAAGCTCGATGAGATGACCAGCGGGCTGCAAAAATCGGATTTGATCATCATCGCCGCCCGGCCCTCCATGGGCAAGACTTCCTTCGCCATGAACATGGCCGAAAATGCCGCCATTTACGACAACAAGGTGGTGGGCGTTTTCTCCCTCGAAATGTCTCGGCAAGCGCTGTTGCAACGCATGCTGTGTTCGGTGGCGCGGGTCGATGCACACCGGCTGCGGACCGGATCTTTGTGGCAGGATGACACACGCAAAATCCAAGCCGCTGTCGAAAAGCTGGCGCAAGCACGTATTTTTGTCGATGACACGCCGGGAATCTCCGTCAGTGAGATGCGCGCCAAAACGCGCCGCCTCTATCAATCGCAAGGAAAACTGGACTTGATCGTCATCGACTACCTGCAGCTAATGTCTGGGGGCAGCGGCAAACGCTACGAGAACCGCACCCAGGAAGTGTCCGCCATCTCTCGCGGCCTAAAAGCCCTAGCCAAAGAGCTCGAAGTCCCCCTGGTAGCTCTTTCGCAATTGAGCCGCGCCCCAGAGACACGCGGCGCGGGGGATCATCGGCCGCAGTTGTCCGACCTCCGAGAATCTGGCTCGATCGAGCAGGATGCAGATCTGGTGATGTTCATCTTCCGCGAGGAGATCTATAAACGTGACGATGATGATCTCAAAGGCCGAGCCGAGATCATCATCGCCAAGCAGAGAAATGGGCCTATTGGGAAGATCAATCTTGCCTTCCTACACTCTTTCACTCGCTTCGAGGAGCTCGCCGACGACGAGCGCCCGCCCGAACTATGACCGGAA
>JAFATF010000120.1 GCA_019244045.1 Acidobacteriota bacterium | reverse complement strand
CCACCCGCAACTGCGCCGCCATGGCGTTGAGTTTACCGACGCGAAAGTTAATCATCCACATCTGCTTGGAACCGCCAAAATAGTCCGTGCTCTCGGGGAATGGGCTGGTCACGGTTGGGCCAGCCTCTTGCTGCCACGGCAATCGGTCGTAACTTGAGGGGGTGAGCGTAATCCCAAGATGCTCTTGATACCAATGTCCCAGCGCAAGGGGATCTCGGGCACGGAAGAACTCCCCGCCAATGGCCAAAACTTTTTCCATTTTCGTACTGGGCGCTCCTGGGGGGGCGCGCCAGCCACGTTCGGCCGGCTAAAGTGCCACAGCGCATAGCGTACTCGCATGTAAGAGATCCCCCGTTCAGAGACACAAAAATTCTCGTGCCAGCGAAGCAAGAGAAGACCAACGATTAACAACTCTGTTTGCGCCGATCAAAGTTCCCGTCACGAGCGGCGGCGAGCTCTTCGCCGTCTACACTGGGATGAGATGACAGGCAGGTGGGTGCGCGGCATCGTTTCGCATACTTTCGCGAAGTGACCCAAAGTTATTTGATCTCGAGCGAAACGGGCTCGGTTAGACAGAACTCGGCGGAATATGCGTTGCATAATCAGATTACTTCCTGTATGTTTTTCTTGACTTAGGGTCAATATGAGTGGAGCAGCCAGCCCAGTAGTGAGTGCGCGAGCCGCTGCGAAAAGTCCGGCTCCGCGACTTGAGGCCAAGCGGGTCCGGATCATCGAAGTGGCCATGAGGCACTTTGCCGAACACGGTTACGAAGCAGCCCGCATCGGGGATATGGCCGACGAATTAGGCATCGCCAAGGGCTCCGTTTTTCAGCATTTCGGCAGTAAGGACGGCCTCTTCCTGGAGGTGTACAAGAAAGCCGCGCGCTCTTTTTCCGCCTACCTAAATGTTCCGAGTGAGGCGCGGCAGGGTGGTTTTTTCGAAGTCTTGCGTTACTGGCTGGTGCGCACCGAGCATTTTGTTCGCGAGGATTGGATTCCATACCGCATTTACTTGCTGGGGAACTACGGCACCAATCTGCCCCTCAAGAGGGAAATCAACCGGTTTATTACTTCAGAAGACCCCTACGGTCGTATTGAATTCGTACGCTGGGGATTGCAACGTGGCGAATTGCGCAAGGACCTCGACGTAGAAGTTATCGTCTCGATCGTAGACTGGATGGTCGAGCGCTTCCAGGATGCGCTGGTGACCGAAGAACTGGACCCGGGCTTGTTTCGGCGCACAGGGGCGGCTCCGGAGAAAAAGGAGGCCCGTATCCATCAATTCTTGGAAATACTCAGGCGAGCCATAGGCAAATAGTCCACCACTTTCACCGATACCGGACCGGCCATGAACGACGACGTTTCCGTTGCACAAATTCTCTCGCTCTATAATGACCGTTCGCCCCTTCCTGAGGCTTTCACCATTCCGGCTCCCTGGTACGTCGATGATCGCATCGCTGATCTGGAGAACAGGACGGTTTTCTCCAAAAGCTGGCAGGTGATCGGCCGCACGGATCAGGTGAGCAAGCCGGGAGATTTCCTTACCTTCAGTGTGGCGGGGGAGCCTATTGTAGCCGTGTGCGGCGATGATGGAACTCTGCGAGCGTTTTATAACGTATGCCGGCATCACGCCGCGGCCGTGGCCAGCGAGCCCTGTGGACATGTCGAGCGCCTGCACTGCCCCTATCACGGGTGGAATTATGGCCTAGACGGCTCGCTCAAGGGCATGCCTGAGTTCGACGGCGTCAAGAACTTCGAACGAAGTGCCAATGGTCTGGTTCCGGTCAGAGTCGCCACTTGGGAAAAGTTTGTCTTGGTGAATCTCGATGACAATGGCGAATCCCTCGAGCAATTCCTTGGTGGAATTATCAGGCGCATTGCTGCCTTGCAGGTGACGAAACTTCATTACTTCGGAAGTCGTGTGTACGACATTGCGTGCAACTGGAAGGTATTCGTGGATAACTATCTCGATGGGGGTTATCACGTTCCTCATTTGCACAAGGGCCTGAATAGCGTTCTTGATTACAAGCACTACATTATTGAGAATGAGGATCGCTACTGCCTGCAATCGAGCCCCATGATCGAGTCCAATGAAGACGCCGCGACCGGGGCCACGCGCAAAGGTGATCGCGCCTGGTATTTTTGGCAATATCCCAATTTCATGATCAACTGTTACCGTGGATACATGGATACGAACCTGGTGCTTCCCATCGATGTTGGCCATTGCCGCGTGATTTTCGATTTTTATTTCTCAGAGGTTGCCAGCGAGGCTGCACGCCAATATAACCAGGAGTCGATCGAGGTGGGTGATCGTGTGCAAGGGGAGGATTTGGGAATCTGCGAAGCCGTGCAGCGCGGGCTTAATTCGCGAGCCTACCGTGCGGGGCGGCTGTCGGTGCGGCGGGAAGCAGGGGAACATCTCTTCCATCGCCTGCTCGCCGCCGATTTGAAAGGCCTGAGCCGCTCGGCATTTGCCGCTGACTAGCAGCTCGCGCCGGGTGAACAACGCGCTTGCGCGTCCGGGCAGGCACTTCGGTAATCTCCACTCTATAGCCCATTCGTAACATACTACGTCCTGTGAGCAACCTCCCCCAAAGCCTTGATTACCGCCGGCCGGCACGCCTCTGCTTCTCGAGCACTCCGCCCGCTGTTCTGCGTTGTCCGGACGGGCAGAGTGTCCCCAGCAAGCTGCACGTCGTCTCGCTCACCGGCGGCTTGCTTTCGCTTGCGAAGCCGGTGAGCGAAGGATCGCTGGTGAAGCTGATGTTCGTAACTCAGAGCGGTCCCGTGCTGGGCGCGGCAGAGATGCTGACGCCGATCAACTATACGCAGCAACCATTTCGTTTTGTAGCCCTCCCCCGCGAAACGCAACATCGGTTGCACGTAGCCATTCAGTCTTCCCTCTATCACCGGGGCGCCGAGGACTGGTGGATTGAAAAATATCGCTCCGCGCTAAAGCAGACTCCTCCGCGGCGACATCGGCGCTCGCGTGCGGTGGTAACGGCGGTGAGCCTCGGGCTTCTCGTGCTGGGCAGCACGCTATGCGTGCTGCACTTTCATCTGCTGCGATGACTTCGGCTTTTGTTAAAACCCGCCGCTGGACACGCCACGAGGTGGATTTCCCGGTTCGTGTTTTTGCCTGCGGAATTACCCAGCCCATTCCGGGACGCGGTACGGAACTCAGCGCCGGTGGCATGGCCCTGTATGCCGGTCTGGAATTGACGAGCAGCCAGACCTTGGAAGTGGAATTTGTCGCAGCCTCGCATGCGCGCATCCGGGGAGTGATCCGCAACCGGCAAGGCTATTGTTTTGGCCTCGAGTTCCTGACCCCTCTGCCGGTCGAGACTGGCGGGCGTAGGGATGCAACCTGGCCGGGAACCGCCGTTCAATCCGAGCCCGGACCACTTTCGCACGGGGCCTACGAATTGTTTCAGAAAATTAAAACCACCAGAGGCAAGGCGGCTGCCTATGCTCTGCTCGCGCGCGTGCTCACATTAGCCGGGCGGCGCCATGAGGCGCGCAAGGCCGCGCATCGCGCCCTCGCCCATTTTCACCGCGACGCGAGCGTTCTCCGCCGCGCTCGCGAGCAAAGGCTCGAACAGTCGTTCCGCGAGCTGGAAAATCTAAGAAAGGTCCTAATGCTTCTGTCCGATGCGTGTAACCGAGGGGTGGTGGATCGACCCCTGGTCGGCTTGATCAGCGAGCTTCCTAAGCTGTTGCTGACAAGATGAAGAGCAACAAATGCGCGCCCGGAGTGGTCATTCAAGGCCCGCTCTCGACTCAATTACCCCTGTTCGATGGGTACTCGCGTAGAATCTCGATCTCGGGTTTAAGCGAATCTTGCTCGGGACGGACCGAATGGGCGACTGCCGCCATTTGCCGGCTAACTCGATGGCATACTGCTTGGTTTTAACCTACCTCCCAGTTCCCGTCCCGACCTGCCGTTGTACTCCTCCGGCAAGAACTCCACCCCATACAGATAAACCGCGCGGTGCCGCACGGTGCCGCGCAATTGAACGGGTTGCCCAGAATTCGGTTCCCTAAAAGCAATCTTGATCTCGCTGCCAATCGCCAAATCGGCGATGGCAAACAAATACATGCCGCCGCAGCTTAGCTGTATTCCGAGCCCGTCAATGCGGCGGCTGGCGGTCAAGACTTGAATTGCTCCATTGAACCAGTGACGTCTCCAGCGGCGCCGGTTCCCTTTGCTAGGCAGAGACAAACGCATAAATTCGGGTGGATCGACCACCATATCGCAGGACGTGTCTTGGGCAAACGTTACCGGAGTACAAGGCTCGGGTAGGTCCTCCCCATGCTGAGGTTCTGATTTGCTGGAGGCCGATTACTCCGCTTCTGCCTCGAGGATAGTCATCACTTCATCGTCGACATCCCACTGTTTTAGGATCGTGAAGATCGTCTTGGCAGCGAAACCAGCTCGCAGCAGCTGACGGAAGATGCGCGCGACATCTTTGTGGTTTTTGGGTTTTTCCAGGCGCTTACGGCGGAGATATTCGCGAGCCTGGTTCTCCTCATCGATTTCGCCGAAGCTGGAGGAAACGGCATGCGCGATGACATCGGCGTGAACCCCCTTGACCTTCAGGTCGGTGATCACGCGCCTCTGGCCGAACTTCTGGTTGTCACGGCGATACGAAGCATAGGCAGTGGCGAACCGAGTATCGTCCAAGTAGTTCTGATCTTTAAGGCGTCGAATAACCAGTTCGACCAAAATGCCTGCTCGTTCGCCTTCGCCTTCTACCCGCCGGCGAAGAAGTCGTTTGAGTTCGGCGACCGACCGCATGCGGCGTGCCAGCATGCCTACAGCATATTCATAAAGTTCTTCTTCGGTACCCGGCTTCCGGGGGCGTGCTGAGGTCATGGCAAGACCTTAGCGCGAGGCGAAAAGAAAAGCCAGAAGCGAGCGCCGGGAGCATTCAAAGGGCGCTTATCTAGCCGGCAAGAGGCTTAAGTACGGCAACTGCTCGAAAACGTCAGCCCTGGGCCTTCAGCAGGAAAGATTAGCTTCGGCCATAGCCCGCCGACTGCATCTCCTGGCGGGAAATATCTGCAGTTGAGGCAATGCCTTGCATACGCAGCTTGAAATCATCTGCGTTGGAGGCATTTTCAAGAGCTGTTTCGTAGCTGATCAGGCCGGCTTGGAAAAGGTCCCATAGCGACTGATCGAAAGTCTGCATGCCATACTGCGATGTACCGGCGGCGATGGCATCGCGGACGGAGCGCGTCTTTTCCGGAACCAGAATGCATTCGCGGATGAACGCAGTGTTGATCATTACTTCGACTGCCGGCACACGGCCTTCAGTATCCAAACGCTTCACCAGCCGCTGGCTGATGATGGCGCGGAGAACAGCAGCGAGCTGGAGGCGAATTTGCTTCTGCTCCGGCGGTGGGAATACGGCAATGATACGGTTAATGGTCTCTACTGCATCCAGAGTGTGCAAGGTGGAGAACACCATGTGGCCGGTTTCGGCAGCATGGATGGCGGTCCCGATGGTTTCGACATCTCGCATTTCGCCCACCAGGATGACATCCGGATCCTGACGCAGGGAGGCGCGCAGCGCGTTGGAAAAGCTCGGGGTGTCCACCTCAACTTCACGCTGATTGACATAGCCTTTCTTGTCGCGGTGCAGAAATTCGATGGGATCTTCGATAGTGATGATGTGCTCGGCGCGCATCGAATTGATGCGGTCGACCATTGCCGCCAGAGTGGTTGATTTCCCCGAGCCGGTGACCCCGGTGACCAGGACCAGGCCGCGCGGCATGTCGCAGATCTGCTCCACCACCTTGGGCAGGTACAGTTCGTCGAGTGCGCGAATCTTGGTGGGTATTACGCGAAGCACCAGCCCGACATTGCCGCGCTGCTGAAATACGTTTACACGGAATCGTCCCAGGCCGGCGACGCCATAGGCCATATCGATTTCGGTGGTCTCTTTAAATTTCTGCTTCTGGCGCGCAGACATCATGCTGAATGCCATATTGAGCATCTCCTCGGCGCTGACCCGCGGCTGATCGGTCAACGGTGTCAGGTCGCCGTCGATACGCAGATGAGGATAGTTGCCGACCTTCAAATGCAAGTCAGACGCGCGGCGCTCCATGGCTATGCGAAGCAGATCGTCGATGTTCATGGCGAAGGTGTATTGGAAGCCATCCGTATCATGGCGCGAAACGTTACCTGGACAAAGATGACCTAGGTAATGAGAGCCCGGCCCTCGGGTCCCCCCCTTCATAGCGCACCCTTCGGGCAATGGCCTCCGATCCACTGGTTTGCCTTGGCCATGCACAGGCGAGCTTCAGAGCATCTTGGCCGCCGCGGGGTATGCTCTAAGCGAGCGCCACTGTGAAGTGGGCGCGAATGTGGCATTGAAGGCCAGGGGAAAGGAGCCGCGATCGGGAGGGCGGTTCACAAACTGAGCAGCTTACGCAGCGTTACTCGTCCCTCGCTGCCCCCTGCCAAGGCTCGTCATAACTGCCACCGTAAATCGATGGGCACTTGGAGCCCATGGGTCGCAGATAAGTGGATAGCTGCCCGCGATGGTGGACGCTGTGATTATTGAAAAGCGCCAGATACATCACTGCCGGCAGGTTCAGCACGCCATAGAAATCGATGGGCGTCAGCAACTGCGCGGCGCTCATGAGGCGAACGCGCCCCAGAGCGCGCGTCAGCTCCTTCCCGTACCAGTTTGCCAGCTGTGAGGAGGTTTTCGGTTGCTGGTTGGATTCGTCCTCCATCCCAAACTTTAAGTCGGCAATCCCGTCTGCCAATTGAATATCAACCTTGGCGATGTGAGAGGCCAGTTCCCAGCAAGTACGCGCATGCGGGTCGGGCCGATAGTCACGTTGTCCATCCGGTATTGCGGCGAGCACTTTTCTCGTGAGTTCGAGCTCGTTAGACAAACTCATGAGCATCATGTCGCGATAGGCCGTGACAAATTCCGGTGTGAGTCCCATTTGAGCGGTGGCCATCGAACCTCCGGTAGCGACTTTGATGATGTTGCTGGCGAAGAATGGGAACGGTGAGGCGCCGCCCCGATTCTCGGGGATGCGCTGGTCGTGCCCTTACACCGTGACTGTATGCTTAGTGCGCACCGGGACCGGGGTGAGCCAATTGAAGCGGTCAGGCATCTGCCCCGTCACAATGCCGTAAAACTCTTTCTGAATGCGTTTCGTCAGCGCACCGATTGTACCCGTGCCCACACTAATCTTGTCAATTGAGCGCACGGGAGTGATTTCGGCTGCCGTGCCGGTAAAGAAGACTTCATCAGCGAGATAAAGCATCTCACGCGGAATCCCTTGCTCGACGACAGGAACGTCCAAGTCGCGGGCTATAGTCAGGACCGAATCGCGGGTGATGCCGGGTAGAACGGAATTGCCTAAGGGCGCGGTCTGCAGCACCCCATTGCGCACCACGAACACATTCTCGCCCGAACCCTCGCTGACATAGCCGTTTGCGTCTAAGGCAATTCCCTCGGCATAGCCGTTCAGGATGGCTTCCATTTTGATCAATTGAGAATTCATGTAGTTGGCGCCGGACTTGGCCATGGCGGGCAAGGTATTGGGAGCGATTCGGGTCCAGCTGGAAACGCATACGTCGACACCTTGTTCGGCGTCGCTGCCCAGGTATTTTCCCCAAGGATAGTTGACGATATAGACCTCGGTGGGAGATTCAAAGGGATTAACACCTGCCTGTCCGTAGCCGCGCAGCACGATCGGCCGAATGTAGCACGGCCACACTCCGTTCAGGCTGATGGTTTCCACCATGGCCGCGATGAGTTCGTCGCGGGTGAAATCGATGTCCATGCGGTAAACTTTTGCCGAATCGAGCAGCCGCTGGATGTGCTCGCTGGCACGAAAAATGACGGGGCCCTTGGGGAGCGAATAGCAGCGGATTCCCTCAAACACCGAGGAGCCATAATTCACTACGTGCGACATGACGTGAATCGAGGCGTTATCCCAGGGGATGAGTTTTCCGTTATGCCAAATGTTCTCCGTTTTTTCAATCGCCATCGAGGCTCCTTAACGAACGGCCGCGGCCCGGGCCGACTCCCCCCGCAATCTGATTATACCCGAGGCTGTAACAGCGACCGGGCTCTTCCCGGCGCGTCTGCCGGGCGGTTCGCGGGCCTGTGGGGCAATTGAACGGGAGCGGGCGGTCGCCCGCTTGTGCAGCTGTCCTGCTCTTGACCGGCTGCGCTCCTCACCTGCGATCTGGTAGGCGGGCGTGATCGAAACCCGGCTAGCTCGCTAGCGCGGGTGCAGTTTAGCGTGCGGGGGAGCTTACCATCTTGATTTGCACCCGAGGTGCACCTGCGGAGGCTACCTTGGCAAAGCCGGGCAACTCGTCGCCGCGGAACAGCTTGTCGGCCCGCATGTTGGGCATGGCTTCATAAGGTTTGGCGTAATTATTATTGGCGTTCCAGAACAGGAAACCATCACCGCCCTTCTCTTTGGCCACTTTAACCTGGATCTCGACATAACGCGAGGAGTACGTCTTGGTTCGCCAGCGGAACGCCTGCAGCCAAGGACGCAGTACTACGCCAGTGTCCTTAGTGATCAGAAGGAAGCGGGCCATGGATTCCCCAATGAAATGCTCCGGGGCATCGCCCGGGTGAGCGTAGCCGTCCATGCCGAAGAAATGTGACGGGTAGATCATGGGCGAAAGAACATCGCAGTATTTTGCCATACCGGGGATGTCCTGCCCGGTATGTGCCAGATCGACGGATCGCTGCCAAGCCATGACTCCAAAAACGTCAAGCGACAGCAGCACGCCTTCAGAATGCAAGGCAGTGTAGGCCTGTCTTAAGAAATCGGTGATGACATCGCTGCGTTCCCAGTCGGGATGTTGTTTTTGGAAAAGGAAGGCGGCGTCCTTCTGTTCGCCCTCGGCGGGAAAGCGCACGTAGTCGAACTGGATTTCATCGACGCCCGCCTGGGCGGCGCGTCGGGCAAGCGCAATGACATATTCCTGCACCTTCGGATTCGACGGATCCGTCCAGACCAGCTTACCGTTTTCCCTCCATGGCTGACCGGTACGGCGCGAATGTACTGCCAGCTCGGGATGAGTCACCACCAGGTGCTCATCACGAAAGATCGCAATACGAGCGATGGCGTGCATGCCCTCAGAATGCAGAAAATGTGCAAACTTAGGCAGATCAGGAATAACCGGCCGGCGCTTGTCAATGGCCAGAGGATGGTCGAACGGGATATTCAGAATGCCATCGCTATCCTTTACGTCGAAAACGACAGCATTACCGCCGAGTTCTCGCCAGCGCCGGATGATGCCGAGACCGTGCTCGCTGCCTGCCATGACGCCGGTCAAGTAAATGGCCCGCGCCTCAAAATCACGGGGCACGACAACCGGCTTCTCGACAATTGCGGAATCAAGCATTCCCGGAATGCTGAGTGTGTCACCGGATTTGACGAAGTTGCCGGATTTTCCATTCGCCTGACGAATGGCCGACGCCAGTTCAGTCGAGGTCAAGAACGAGGTGCGGGACAGGTAGTGCCGAGCAATGGCGGGGATCGTATCGCCGCGCCCCACGGTGTAAGTCAAAGTAGCCGTGGTCGGCTTCATGGTGGACATGCCCGGCTGGGAAACGGCAGCGGCTGAAGCCTGAACGGCGGGTGCTGCCAGAGTGCGCCCTGTCCACAACCAACCGCTCAAGCCGAGAGCTGACAACCCGACGGACGCGGCACAAATCCTAAACAAGCGAGGCAAGAATTTTCTCCAGGAATGCACGTAGTTGGATAAATATTACCGGCATGGGCTTATTTAAAGCCAGTTACGTCGGTCCAAGTACGCCATAACCGTTTGTATACGGGCCAGAGCAGGTGGTAAAGCTCAAAGCCATGAAAATTCCCGCATACAGCAAATTATTTCTCTTCGACAGGTTTCTGCGGGAGAGGTGAGATGTCGCCTTCCCTTGTACTTGGGCATCTAAGAGGTCAGAAAGAAAGGAATGGGCGTTAGAACCTATGGATGGCCAGCCATTTGCACTGAACCACGGCGTTGCCGACAGCTGACAAATTTTGTTGCCGTTGCCGGACGCAAGTGGCCCCATGGCCAGTCTTACAGGTAAGCAGAAGGCCCAGGAAAGGGACAAAACAGGGCCAGACCCTATGAAAACAGGACTCTCGACGACGCTAGACCCGAATCGCCGCAGTAGCGACGCACGTGATTTCGACAGTACACTGCGCCGCAAGATCGTCGGCCAAGACCAAGCCCTAGAGAAGGTGGTTGAGATTTACCAGATGTTCCTGGCTGGCTTAAACCCTCCCGGCCGCCCGGTAGGGAACCTACTATTTCTTGGCCCGACCGGCTCGGGCAAAACCCGAGTAGTCGAGGCCATGGCCGAGTCGTTGTTTGGCGACCCCCGGGCATGCATTAAGATCGACTGTGCCGAGTTTCAGCATTCGCACGAAATTGCAAAACTGATTGGCTCGCCGCCCGGATATCTGGGACATCGCGAAACTCACCCCCTTCTTACTCAGGAAGCGCTGAATCAGTGGCATACGGACAAGCTGAAGCTCTCGATTCTGCTCTTCGACGAGATTGAGAAAGCCTCTGACTCCCTGTGGCAGTTGCTGCTCGGGATTCTCGATAAGGCTACGCTCACCTTGGGAGACAATCGGCGCGTCGATCTCTCCCAATGCATCATCATCATGACTTCGAACTTAGGCGCGGCGGAGATGACTGGCCTGGTCGATGGCGGAATCGGCTTCTCGCGAAGCACGATCGACGTCGATAGCAGGTTGGATGACAAGATCAGTCGCACCGCGGTCGAAGCGGCTCGTCGCAAATTTACGCCCGAGTTCATGAACCGCATTGATAAAGTCGTGGTCTTCAAGACTCTTCGCTCCGAGCATCTGCAGCAAATCCTAGAGATCGAGCTCGGCATGGTGCAGCAGCGCATTCTGATGGCCGCCGGAGCCAACCAGTTCGTCTTTACCTGCACGCCCAAGGTGAAAAATTATTTGCTGCACGAGGGCACCGATCCAAAATACGGCGCGCGTCATCTCAAGCGCGCCATTGAAAAGAACCTGGTATTCCCGCTGGCCAATTTGGTCGCCACCGGGCAGGTGAAGCTCGGCGACTTTGTGCGAGTCGATCTCACCGCCGATGGCCGAATGACCTTCATCAAGGAAGCCGAAGGCGCCATGGTGCCCGTGTTGCTCGAGCGCTACGGAGCCGCAGCAGCGCAACCGGCGGTTGCCCGCAACGCCCGCACCGTCGCCAATCGACGGGAATTTGGAGCTAGCCCGCTCGACAACAAATAGTTACCCTCAGCCTTAACAAAGCAAAACAGGGTGCCAAAAAGGCACCCTGTTTTGCCCGCGCCAAGACCCTCGCGGCCGAGACCTATCCGCCTTTTTTCAACTCGACCAATACCTGCTTGGAAATCTCCTTCAGCGTCTCGAAAACGCCCAGGCCCTGGAAGGCGACCGATTCAATGACGGCCTCGCTTTTTCGCTGCAACTCACGTTTTAGCTGATCAACCGCCAACACGTTTGGGAGATCTCGCTTGTTGAGCTGGAGCACATAAGGGATGCGCTCGAAGTTGTAGCCGTGCTCATCGAGGTTGGACATCAAGTTGTCCAAAGCTTCCAGGTTCGCATCCATGCGCTCCTGCTGGGAATCAGCAACGAAGACGATGCCGTCGACGCCGCGCAAGATCAGCTTGCGGCTGGCGTCGTAAAAAACCTGTCCGGGAACCGTGTAAAGATGCATTCGCGTCTTAAAACCGCGCACGTTACCAAGATCGAGAGGCAGAAAATCAAAGAACAAGGTGCGCTCAGTCTCGGTCGCCAGAGAGATCATCTTGCCCTTCTGCTGTTCGGAGGTTTTCTGATAAATGTACTGCAGATTCGTGGTCTTGCCGCCAAGCCCGGCGCCGTAATAGACGATCTTGCAATTGATTTCGCGGGCTGCAAAATTAATGAAACTCAAAAGTTCCCTCAGACTCCGGCGCTGGCATCCCCTCGGGGAAGCGCCTGACGCTGTTTGTAGAAATGGGATAACCGATTGATTTATATCACATGGCTCCGGACACCGGCAGAGCAGCACAGGTTACTAATGGCACCCCAACCTGACCTCAGGGCAGGGCTGGTCGTTGGGGAGGCAGCGGGTAATAGCCGTATTTGGCGTGCACGACCAGGTTGGGAATGTCGACCACCACGTCAACGTTGCGGTATGTGTCTGTCTGAGGGGCTTTGGTCAGATAACCGAGCGTGTACTGATTGCGGGCATCCCGCATAGCTTCGGCATAGGCCGTATCGATGGCCCGGGCGGAAAATTCGGTGAATACCTCGCCCCCGGTGGCGGCGGCATACTTGGGGAGCAAATTGTCGTAACCGAGCCGTGGGATGTGCAGCTTTGAAAGCTTGTTGTAGACCGGCAGAGCCGAAGCCCCGGTTGCGACACCGTAAACGGCGATCTCATTCGAGAGCAAAACCCGCAAGGTGTCAGTGTAGCTGGCTACGCTGCCGAGTTCGCGACCGGTGCTGATGATAAAAATCAGCTTGCGTCGTGTGCGATCCTGTTTGCTCAGGTCTCGGGCCGCCCGCAAAATTGCGTCATTGAGGACGTGAGATTCTTTTGGCGGGGTTGCCACCGGCGGAGGAGTCCCGCCCACCGGAAGTCCGTTAACAGTTGGCCCCGACGCCATAGGACCGCTGGTTACCGGTACCCCATTGTTGCGACCCGATACTCTCTTCAACTGATCGAGAGCCTCCGTTAGATTCTGGTTCACGGCAGAAAAATCTGCGACCCGGGTCACGGCGTCACTATAGGTATAGATCGACACCTGATCGTAGGCGCTGAATGCGCCTAACAGGGCAGGAAAAGTCTGCTGCACCCGTCGCAAAGCCTCGTCGGACATGCCCACATCAAAGATCACCGCTGCCGATATGAAGAACGGGTCACTGGTGAAATAGGTTAGTTTCTGTTTCGCGCCATCTTCGAATACTTCAAAGTCTCCGGGTAAAAGTCCGTCCACCGGAACTCCCCTGCCGCTCTTTACCGTAACCGGCACGGTGACAAAACTGACAATGCGCTTCAGAGTGTAGATCTCGTCGCGCGTATTGAGCGGGTAGGCCGTTTCCTTACCCGCACCAACGGTTTTAACCGCTGAACTCGGCGGTGGAGTGGTCGTTGCGGGTGTATCGGCCGGCGCGACCTGATCCGCGTTGCCGGACGGGGGCGCCGGGGAAGAGCGCTTCCCGCTTGTCGCCGGGGCGGCGTCGGGGGGCGCTGAGCTGGGTGCCGGCATGGGTAACGGCTGAGAGGGTCGAGTTGCCGAGGGCGCATCGGGAATACTCTCTGGGGGCCTGTTCTGGTCTTGCTGGGCATGGCTGACCATGGCAGCCGCGAGCAGCAGTGCCACTGCTCCCCAGCGCGGCCATCGATCTCTCGCCAGCACTCAAGCACCTGCCTTCCGCCAGAGCGTTCGGTATTTAAGATGCCCTAAGGACGCGTGTTGGCGCATCTAACGATAGAGTACTAGAGTAGCAAAAGCGGCCTGATAATCGGTGGACATGTTCAAATCCTTTCCTTACAAAGCTTTGAAGTTGCCCTCCATCTTTGTTGTGATGGCCTTGGCGTGCGCCCCCTTGTTGCCGGCTCAGCAGGACAGGCCCCCTGAAGGCGAGCAGGACCAGTCGGTTGGCACGCTCAAAGTCAACGTCAATGTAGTGCAACTTTTTTTTAATGTGAAGGACAAGCGCGGCGGCCTGATTCCCGGCCTCAGCAAGGACGATTTTGAGGTTTTCGAAGACGGCACGCCTCAGACCATCAAGTATTTTACCGCCGAATCCAATCTGCCCCTGACCTTGGGCATTTTGATCGACAGCAGTGGCAGCCAGCAGCGCGTACTCGACATGGAAAAGGAGGTTGGCGGACAGTTTCTGAACGAGATCCTACGGTCTAAGGATCTGGCGTTTGTCATCAGCTTCGACGTGAATGTTGAACTGCTGCAGGATTTTACCAACTCCACCCGCGATTTACGGGTAGCACTCAACCGGGCTCGCATCAATACCGGCGGCGGGAGCTGCGGCGGCGTACCGGGAATCGGCGGTGGTCCAGTACCGTGCTCCGGTACGCCCAAAGGCACTTTGCTGTACGACGGTGTGTATCTGGCTGGCCATGACGAACTGGCGAATCAAGTGGGACGCAAAGCCATGATTATCCTGACCGACGGGGAAGATCAAGGCAGCCAACTGAGCATCCGGGACGCCATCGAAGCGGCACAAAAAGCCGATTCGATCGTTTATGTTCTGCTGATTGCCGATCGCGGGTTCTACGGCTTGGGTGGTTATTCCGGTGATAGTGCGATGAAAAAACTCGCCGGTGAAACCGGTGGACGCGTCATTCAGGTGGGGAACAAGTACGAAAAATTGAAGCAGGCCTTTGATCAGATTGCCCAGGAGCTTCGTAGCCAGTACAACGTTGGCTACACCCCGACGAACAGCAAGCTAGATGGCTCATTCCGCCGAGTCGAGATCCGTACGAAGAATAAAGATTTCAGAATCCAAGCGCGCAACGGCTACTACGCCATCGCCGCCCGCCGCTAGCTCTCAGCAGTGCTCGGCTTACCTCTACGCTTGGACCTCAGGATGAAACCGGAAATTACAAATCCCTCAGGGCACCTTAGCCGCCTTGCCGTCATGGCCGCCGGCCGCGCACTAGGGGACGGTCCTCGACAGGGGTCACGAACTTCAGCCCCGACCAGACATCACTAATGGCGCAGACTTTCACGTCCACCATGCCGGCTGCGAGACCTATCTGGCGAACCTTGTTTTCGTCCAGATCGGTCTTGACGCCTGAAGACTTCTTGGGCCAGGCGATCCAGAGCATCCCGGCGGGAGCGAGCTTTCGCGACCAGCGGGAGAATGATGCTTTCAGGTCTTCTTCCCGGGTGACAAAGGTGGCGACGAAATCGAGTAGGCGGCTATGAGGCTGTGCCAGTTCGCAGGCGGCGAGCGCAGGATCGAGTTCGTGGCCAATCTCAGCGGGAAGATTGGGGAGAGCGACTTTAAATTTTGCCTTGATGCCCAGTTTCTTGGCTAGAGGGGTACCCGAGTAACCCGCCATGGCGCCTATTTGCTGGGCGCGAAGTATCCGCGCCGGGCGCGCACGTGGAACTGCTTTTTTTGATGCGCCACAATTTCGATGGTGCGATAGCGGCCGTCATGCTGAAAATCGTCGGGAATATAGGCCAGCAGATACTGGCTGCGCAGTTCGTCCTGGATGGCAGCAAATTCGTTGGCCACATCCGTCATCTGAAAAGGGAAAAAAGCGCGTCCTCCGGTGGCCTCGGCAATTCGTTCCAGAACCTTGTCGCCGGACTGTTTGATGCCGCTGATATTAGTGCTGATGGTGTAAACGATGACCTCGGCACGTTGTGACATTTCAATGGCTTCTTCGCGCGTGACGCGGCTTTGATTGTCCTGACCATCGCTGAGCAAGATGACCGCCCGGCGCACAGGACCGGCACGGGGCGCCTTGAGCAGTTTGTCACGGCAGGCGAAGTAAAGCGCATCGTACATCGCCGTCCCGCCTCCGGCACGCAAAGCGCGCACTCCGCGCGACAGCAGTTCGGTATTGTCGGTGAAGTCCTGTGTGACTTCAGGCGTCGTGTCAAAGCCGATAACGAACGCTTTGTCGTAACCCGGCCGGATGAGCTGGTTCAGAAATTCGATGGCGGCTTCCTGCTCGAAGCGGAAGCGGTCGCGGACGGAGTTGCTGGCATCGATTAGCAGGCCGACCTGCAGTGGCAGGTCGGTTTCACGATGGAAGGTGCGGATTTCCCTCGGCGCCTTCTTGTCATCGAGCACATTGAAATCATCTTGCTTCAAATCCCTGACGTAGTGCCCGTGCTTGTCGGTTACGGTGAATACAACATTGACCTCGTTGACGGTTCTGCGGATAGTTGCAATATCGGAGTCGCTCGAGACGGATCCCGGGTCCGCTCCGCCCTCTCGGCTGTCGGGCGCCGCTGCCGTAAGCGGCTTGGTTTCCTTTGTTTTGGGCGTTTCTTCAACCGCCGCCCCCTGTGTGGTTGAGGAAGGTTGTGGAGCAGGTTCGGGCGTCGGGGTGGTGGGAGCCGATGCTGCTGCTTTATCTGTCGTGCTGGTCGACGTGGGTGATGCCTGCTGCTGCTGTTTGGCCGCCGAGGGAGCCGGCGGGAGATCCTGGGCGTCGGGCGACTGCGCCGCCATCATGGCCGAAAGCAGCACCACGACAGCTAACGAAAGTATGCGGCCGACCTTCATCGCAAGCTCCCATTATAGCCAACTGCTCAGGCTTTGGCCTGCAACCGGGAGATGAACCGTTCAAGCTCTCGGGGCAGGGGGCGAGCGAAAGAGAGACTCTCGCCCGTGGCCGGGTGGATGATCTGGAGCGTGGAGGCATGAAGAAAGTTACGCCCCAGCGCTAGAGGTGGACGCTCCCTACTCCCGAATTTTGCATCCTGCGCGGTTAGCTCGCGGGGAGCACCGTACAAGGTATCGCCTACAACAGGATGTGCAAGCGACGCCAAATGCACTCGGATTTGATGAGTGCGACCGGTCTCGATGCGTATTTCGAGCAAAGAGAATTTTCCGTAAGCAGTCTCCATCCGCTCAAGTACCCGGTAATGCGTGATGGCTTGGCGGCCACCCTCGCGCCGGGTGGTCATCCGCGTCCTGCGCATCCGGTCTCGGCTGACGTTCCGCTCGATGGTGCCACCATCTTGCTCCAGCCAGCCATGCACCAGAGCGATGTAACTTTTCTTCGCTTTTCGGGCGGCGAACTGCTCCGCCAATTGGCGATGCGACTGATCGGTTTTCGCAACCACCATTAAGCCGCTGGTCGAGCGGTCCAGCCGGTGCACAATGCCGGGTCGCAACTCTCCGCCAACTTCCGAGAGAGAGGCAAAGCGATGCAACAAGGCATTCACCAGGGTTCCACGATTGCGCGCCTCGTCCGTGGCACCTGCACCCGCATGCACCATCATGCCAGCAGGCTTATTCACGACCGCCAGGTGATCGTCTTCATAGACCACATCGACAGGAATCTGTTCCGCTCTGGCCCGCAACGGTGGAGTGCGGATCGGACCAAGGATCTCGATGTGCTCTCCCCGCTCAAGGCGATAAGAGCGCTTGACCGTGGCCCCTGCCCTGGTCCGCACCTGGCCCGCGCGAATCAATTGCTGCACCCGGGCGCGGCTCACGCCAGCGAGCTTGGCGGCGAGGAACTGATCTAGACGTTTGCCTACCTGATCCTCGGCAACTTCGAGCAGGATGGGGAATGAGTCGGACATGAAGAGTGACTTCGCATTCATGGCGCTGCAAAATACTTACAGGCGCATTCCCCCGTGCTTGTCACTGGGATTCACCGCTAGTTAGCGGGTGGCGGGCAGAGCTGCAGGACGCGCGGTACGCCGCAGCCAGAGTACCCCGCCAGCGATGACCAAAAGAATCGAGATCAGCTGAGTGCCCGTCATCGCCCCCCCGAAGACCTCGCCGCGGCCGGGATCGTCGCGCAGGAACTCCAGAAAATAGCGGGCAAACCCGTAAAGGAAGAAATAAGCGCCGATTACCTGCCCGTCGAATTTCTTGTGCTTCAGCAACCAGGTAAGAAGAAAGAAGTTACCCAATTCAATTGCGGACTCGAAAAGCTGCGTCGGCTGCAGAGGCACCCCTAAAGGCGTTCCCACCCAGGCATTGGCCAGCGGATTATGAAAGCTAACACCCCAGAACGCCTGCGTCTGTTTGCCCCAGCAGCAGCCCGCGGCGAAGCAGCCGACGCGGCCGATGGCATGCCCGAGCGCCAGCCCGGGAGAAAAGGCGTCGCAGGTGGCCAACCCCGGCATGCGGTTAGAGCGTACGTACCAAATGGCGGCCACCAGAGCGGCGAGAAGTCCACCCGAAAACACGCCGCCTGCTTGCAGGGTTCCCAAACTGAAAATTTCGCGCGGATGCGCAGTGTAGTAGCCGAGATCAACCAGGATGTAGAGAACCTTGGCACCGATGATTCCACACAATACAACCAGGATGCCGAGATTCCATGCCTTCTCCGGGTCAATCCCCTGCCGCTGGGAGTTACGGACGCTGATCCACAGTCCAAGCAGTACCCCTAGGGCCACCAGAAAGCCGTAGGTCGGCATGCTGAAATTGCCGATATGAAATAAACGAGGAAACACTAACGTTTTAGATGCCTGAGCTGTGCGATTTGATACGTAACCAGTTTAGCAGGAATAGGGTGGGACTCGCAGCCGGGTGACCGGGAGATCAGCCTTTGGCGACGAGAAGAGTGCCGACCCACGCGGCCGTGTGGCAGGCCGAAAATGAACCCGTCTTAGACGGTGGGAACCCGCCGCGACCCATTAGGCATTTCCGCTTGGCGGAACGTCGCACACCGGATCGAATTCGAGTCAAGTCCCCGTTCATTCGGCATTGGTTCAAAAATCGGTTGCTACCAACACCAACTTTGCAGGCCGGCTTTCCGCTTTGATGCTAGGGAATTCACGCAAGATTGGCAAGGGGCGCGCCCTAAAAAGATGGCAGGCAGCTTGCTTGCTTGGCGGAATAAGCCGCAGGAAGCCCCAATGGCCCAGTGTCGAGCGCAACTAACCAGCCCGGGGGGCGCTTGTTAGGAGCCGGATCGAGTAAGTCGTCGTCCTTCATCGAGGACTTCGTCCAGCATATGGGAGAGCCGATTGGCGCGCCTTACGTAGTCAGAAGAGCCCCCTTCCAGCTGGCGTTTGGCAATGTGGTACTCGTCGGCGATATTGAGGGCGGCGAGCACCGCCAGCCGCAGGGTATCGACCGTCGACGTGGCATCGGCAACGGCCCGCATCTTGCCATCCACATACTCGGCCAGCTGCATGATGTATTTCGGGTCCGAACCGCGCAGGTTATAGGCTTGGTCAAAAATTTCTACCCGCACGCTGCTATTCTGCGGATCGCGCGCGGGCTGCTCTTTGGGCATTGTGGCCATGCAGACTCCCCGTTACCGACCAGCAGAGTATTTGCTAAACGGCCGCCGCCGTCTCTTCGCTGATCGAGTCGATTTCACGTAACATCTTCTCTACACGGCCGCGTACTTCTTCCCGTTCCCGACGCAAGGAGATGATCTCCTTTTTGAGGCTATCGATTTCCTCTTCGCGTTGTTCAATTTGCTCGCGCAGCCGGTGGGCGTCCCGTTCCGCGGCGGCACGCGCCTCGCGGGCCGCCTTGTATAGCTCAATGGTGCGATAAACCTTGCCTTCCAGCGCGTGAAAATCGTCGGCAGGAACCTGCTGAGATACCTCTTCCACTGCTCGCACAGACATATTCCAACTCGTTTCCTAAGAAATTTTGCTCCGGTGCGCGCAGTATAACTCAGAACGTTGTGGAAGGATTGGGCTAATTCATGAGCGACCGCCGAGGACCGGGAGTTAGAATTCAGTCAGCTTCAACAGCAGATAAGCAACACTGGCGAGAGCCAGCAACGGGCCACCCCAGACATATAGCAGGGACTTGCCGGCAAGCTCTCGAATAACTTCCCTCTGACTGTGTCGCGAGATTATAAAAGGTTCTCCCTTGGCACCCTTTCTGAGCACGACGGCAGGGTGGAGATTGAATTGTTTTTCCTCGCCGTTTTTTTTACCGACGAGGCGAAGATCGCCGGCAGGAACGGCGCCGATCGATTCGAGCATGCTCTGCCGCTGGAGTGCGGCGGCTTCAGGGCTTAACCAATCCGCACCCGCTTTGCTCA
>JAFATF010000065.1 GCA_019244045.1 Acidobacteriota bacterium | reverse complement strand
TCGGGTTCAGAGCGCTGATGCCTGCGCTGGCGTGGGTGTGACGACGGGTCGGCATTACACATCAACGCTGCTTCCATGCACGTTGACGTGCGCGATCACGGGTGAGCTGAGACGATGCCGAGCCTGTAAAATGCGGAAAGTCGAGCTGAACCTACCCCCAATAGATTGATGTTTGGCGCCTTTCAGAACTGCACTAATCGTGAGCGGCCCCGTCAGCAAATCGTCAGACCACAGAGGTAGCAAATCCTGCGCGTCCATTGCATAGCCTCCATCGGCTCGCTCTTACGTTACGGACAAGATGACAACACGTCTGTGAGATGACCTACTTTTGTAATTTTCATTCAGTACGGGGCGTATGATCTCCCGGCCATTGTGGCGCTGGAACTCTAGCGCTCATTCTGTCTGCCGAGTGTGAAGTTGCTCACAAATCCGCAGAACTTCGTCAGGCGAGTCTCCTCAAGCATCAGGTGACCCGCTCCACGCAAGGTGTGTGTCAAAACTCAAGACTTTCGGGAATTTCCGTTGAGCCAACCCGGTTTTTCGGTCAGTTGAGTCCGATCCCAAAGAGAGTCAGGAAAATCAAAGATTCGACCATAACCTTTCTGTCAAATTGACACAAAAACCGCTATAATGGGCAGACGACTGGCTAAAGCCGCCGCATTCGTTCATGGTTGCACTTTGTTCTGAAACCATGTGTGCCCATGCTAGCCCGAACGGAACATCAACAGCCCCGCATAAGGTGGTTGCGACGGCTTAACGCTATTCTGACGCACTGTTTAAGTTAAATTCAAGGCTCACACCAAAAAACTGCAATGATTTTGAGCGACAGTTTCACATTGGAAAAGCATAGGTTGACAGCTTTGTTGCAGGCTATTCGGCCCTTATCTCCGATTTGATTTATTTTGCAGGAATCGGTACATTGCTTGTACCCGCCGGTCCGCAAACGCTCGAAACCTAAATCGGTAAGCTGACGTTTACCCCATAACTTCGCAAACGGTTACTCGGTATTAAATTCGTGGGATCGGGAGGAATGGGATGCTGAAAGGCTTTAGCCCCAATGTTGTTCAGTTAAGTGGGTATAACACAAAATGTTGTGTCTATTAACCCACAGCGTATGCTGCATATTGTGGTCGTATGCCTTATCTGAACAGTGTTGGCTTTAGCCCGGATTCCTCATATGAATCTCGTCGACTTACCTGAGCACCTCAGAGATCCTGGCGAAAATTCCGATTCCTGCTTTCACCCGTCGTTAACCGCACGATTCGACCGCCACTTACAGCTATCCACCTGATTTGCCTCAGGAATGAGGAATGGAAGTCAACCAGCTGCCGATCCATCCGGGGAATCCGGGTTTAGGAACTTCCTGATGCGCGGCGATGTTATCGTCGTCGCCATCGGACTGGTCGTGGCACTGGCGTTCAGCAACCTCGTCAAGTCGTTCACCGACAATATCATCAACTCACTGATCGCAGCCGCACAGGGCGGCATCAAGGGTCCAGGGCTCGGTTGGCAACTGGTCAGCGGCGGCGGCGAGGGCACTTATCTTAATCTCGGCGCGTTTATCTCTGCGATAATCTATTTCATTATCTTCATGGCAATCGTCTATTTTTTAATCGTCGTGCCGTATAAGACGGTAATGACGCGACTGGGCAAGACAGTCTTCGGCGCCCCGGCGCCGACCAAGACTTGCCCGGCGTGCCGCTCCGACGACCTCGACCCGGCCGCAACTAAGTGCAAGCACTGCGGCTCGACTATTGGTAACTTGCGAGATTCTGAGAAGATCGATCTGGTGACGCCACGCTAATGGAGCAACGCCGAACCCAGGCCCCATCTCTGGAAATCGGCTGCTCTCGACCCCTCAGCGGTCGTTCGCTTCTGCTCGCAGCAACGCCGGCCCATGCCCCTGAGCGACCACCCTTCGGTTTCGATTGACCGCAACGATGGTGAATGCTTCAAAGCCGCCAGTCGCGTGCGGGCCAGGGTCGGCGCGATCCGTCACATCGCAGCCCCTGAACTTATCGGTGCCCTATGTGTTCCCTGATGCGATATCCAATGCTCGATAGGGGGCTTCAGATGAAATTCACAATTATCCCAGCCGCTTTTGCGTTGGTCCT
>JAFATF010000010.1 GCA_019244045.1 Acidobacteriota bacterium | reverse complement strand
CGTTCAGTGCGCACTGGCGACGTGCTGGTTGAGCTCGGAGACGGAGAAATACCGATCTTTGTCGTTATGTCGGGGGAACTGGAAATCGTGCGGCCCTCATTTACGCAGGAAACATTGCTCCGCGTAATTGGACCAGGGCGGTTCACTGGCGAGATCAACACGCTTTCAGGTCGGCGTGCATTCGCCCGTGTTCGCGCCCGTCAAGATTCCGAGGTCATCCAAATTGCACGGGAAAGCCTCCTCACCCTAGTACAGACGGATGCGGAGCTGAGCGAGATCGTGATGCGTGCATTCATTCTGCGTCGCACTGAGTTGCTGGCGCAGGGCCTCGGAGATGCAACGCTTGTAGGCTCCAGCCATTCTGCCGACACTCTGCGCATTAAGGAATTCCTGACGCGCAATGGACACCCATACGCTTACATCGATTTGGAACGCGATCCCGACGTTGAAAGCATTCTTGGTCGCTTTCACGTCTCGCTTGCTGATACGCCGGTGCTCATCTGTCGCGGCCAGACGGTTCTGCGAAACCCCACGAATCGTAAGATCGCGAATTGTCTCGGGCTCAATGAGGCCGTGAATGAAAACCGAGTCCGTGATCTAGTGATCGTCGGTGCAGGTCCAGCGGGTTTAGCGGCGGCAGTATATGGAGCCTCCGAAGGGCTTGATATTTTGCTGCTTGAGACCTTCTCGCCGGGAGGACAGGCGGGTTCCAGTTCAAGGATCGAGAATTATCTTGGTTTTCCCACCGGTATTTCCGGGAATGAGCTGGCTGGTCGGGCATATACGCAAGCGCAGAAATTCGGCGCACAGATGGTACTCACGACCGGCACGCGGCTGACCGGCGATCGCCGTCCTTATATCATCGAGTTGGAAGACGGTGCCAGAGTCCTGGCACGAACGGTTGTCATCGCCACCGGAGCGAGATACCGCAAGCTGCCATTCAAGAATCTCACCCGCTTTGAAGGCGCTGGCGTTTATTACGGCGCAACTTTCATTGAGGCGCAGTTGTGCAGGGGCGCAGAAGCCGTCGTGGTCGGCGGCGGAAATTCCGCAGGACAAGCGGCTGTGTTTCTGGCCCAGAGCACGAAGCTCGTCTATATTCTCGTCAGAGACTCTGGCTTGGCTGACACGATGTCGAAGTACTTAATCCGTCGGATCGAACAAACACCCAACATAACGCTGTTACCTCAGACGGAGCTTGCTGATCTCGACGGCAGCGACCACCTGGAACGAGTCACGTGGAGGAACAATCAGACAGATAAAACCGAGAACAAGAGCATTGCGCATGTGTTCGTCATGACGGGAGCCGAACCCAATACAGCTTGGCTCGACGGGTGCGCTGCGCTCGATAGGAAAGGCTTCATCAAGACCGGTCCAGATCTGTCCGCGGAAGATCTGAGCGACGCACACTGGCCCCTCAGCCGCCGGCCCTATCTACTGGAAACGACCCTGCCAGGTGTTTTTGCTGCCGGAGATGTACGCGGCGGCAATGTCAAGCGTGTCGCTTCGGCTGTCGGCGAAGGATCCATTGCGATTTCGTTCGTACATCAGGTGCTAAAGGAATAGCGGCAAACGAGAATTTTGCGAGCCGAATCGTACGCCGTCAGAACGACAATCCAATGCTCAGTGAGACGGTTGGGCAGAAAACGAATCGCGGCGCGAGGCTAATAAGCGTTCGACAAGACTCCGGCGCACAAATCAGCGAGCAGTGGGCCGACCTTCCGCTCGATCAGGAGAAGTACCTTGCAAGACAGAACGATAAATGACACGAACTGCTCTAACTACTCGTCTGTGGAGATAGAGGCGCGGGGTCCGCGCTTTCAGATAGGAGTCTTGGTCGCGCCCGGAGCAACGACGTTCACCCGATTGTTGCGTGGTGCAAGGTCTGCGGCTCGCGCCATTGAGACGACACGCTTGGTATGCGGCCACGCCGGGTTGGCCGAGATAGTTGTGGACTGTGCCATTAAAGATGATGCTGCCGTTGTCGTTCAGCAGTGACGCTACCGAATTGAACGTGAAGAAAGCGAAGAGACGCTTGCGGTCTTCCGCAATGGCGTCTTTCGAACCGCTCCCTGCTCGGCGACGTCGTACTCGCTCGCGCCGTGCAGGATCCGAAACTCTCAGACGAGATTCTTAGGAGCATCCGACAAAAGGTTCAGCTGATCAGAAACTCCGTTCTGCGCAAGCAAATCTAATTTGGCGGCAGCGAGGGGACTCGAAACGGCGGCTTCCGCCCAGGGTCGAGGCAAATACGCACCCCGCCAGACATTCGAACATCTCTCGCAGTAAACGTGCTGATCTGAGTTTAGGGCGGATTCGCGTGACACTTCCGCGATTACCGGACCGGCGGATTGGTTCACCGCCTGACGGCAGAACAAGCGGGCGAAGTTGTCACTCACCTCGCCTTCTATGAGGGCTGGCCTAATGCGTTTTCTGCAGTGGCGGCTGGGGATCAGGGACCGAGTAGCGCTTAGTCTCAAAGCTCATGATGGGGATGAGTGAGCGCTGGCGAATGACGATCCTCCTGCAACTAGGGCCTAGGAAGAAATGCGCGACTCATGCACGCGGTAGCTTTGGCAGATCTGTCGGAGGGAAGAAATCGCGGGCAGAACCACAAAATAAACTCCAC
>JAFATF010000729.1 GCA_019244045.1 Acidobacteriota bacterium | reverse complement strand
GGTCGGCGGTGCTCTGAAACGACAATCGCCAGACGGCATTCAGCCCGCTGTAACGGCCGACGCCGGGGCTGCTTTCTTCACCACGAATTGCTTCACCGGCCCGGCAACGGAATCTTTTTCCGGAACCGAGATTATCTCAGGCTTCGGATATCCGGCCCGCGCCACCTACAGCGGCAATACCTACAACGGAACCCACAATTCGGCGGGTTGCGGCTACACTCCACCGGAAATATGGACCGCCTACAATTTGACCGACTTATATAAAGAAGGGTTCGATGGCACCGGGCAAACTATCGTCATCATCGATTGGTGTGGCTCGCCCACAATTGAAGATGACGCCAACACTTTCTCCGCCATGTTCGGCCTTCCTCCGCTGACCTCATCGAATTTCCATATTTATTACTCTTCCACCCTTCCCACCTGTGGAGGCCCGGATGTCGAAATCAACCTGGACGTCGAGTGGGCTCACGCCATCGCACCGGGCGCGAACATTGCGCTGGTAGTTCCACCTTCTGCAAGCTTCATGGATGTAGACGACGCCGAGCTATATGCAATCGCTAACGGCTTGGGAAACGTGATTTCAGGCAGCTACGGAAGCAGAGAGCGCGGTACCTCGCCTGCCGTGCTGAACGAGGAAAACCTGCTCAATCAACTTGCAGCGATGCTGGGTATGTCCGCGAATTTCTCTAGCGGAGATTCCGGCGATTTCACTTTCGACAGGCCCGCCAGCAACCCGCCTTCTGTCAGCGCGCCCGCCGACTCTCCCTACGCAACGGCGGTCGGCGGCGTCACTTTGGCCCTGAATTCCGATAACACCATCGCGTGGCAGACAGGTTGGGGAAACAACGAAAATTCTTTGGTGAGTTCCAACATAATTTACAATCCTCCAACTGGATTCTTCCGTGGTGGTTCTGGAGGAGGACCCAGTGCGGTTTACTCGAAGCCATCGTTCCAGAACGCATTACCAGGAACCCAGCGGCTGCTTCCCGATATCGCCTGGTTGGCAGACCCGTACACCGGAGGCGTAATCGCAATCACTGAACCTTTTGTCTATCCTACTCTTTGGGAAGTCTATGGTGGGACAAGCCTGGCGGCTCCCATGTTTTCAGCCCTTTGGGCAATCGCGAATCAGGAAGCTGGTGTGCCGCTCGGACAGGCCGCGAGATACCTTTATTCCATGCCCGCTGGCACCATCACGGATGTGCTGCCTGTCGGTTCATCCACTAACGTTACCGGCTCGGTGACGGACACGATCTTCGGCACCAGGGTTTTCAGTGCAGCCTCTTTGGCCGCGCCACTGGAAGGTACAACGACCTACTACAGCGCGCTATGGGACTACCCCCTTTCCCAGAACACTACTTATCTGCTCACTTTCGGAACCGACACGGGTCTCCAAACTGCCCCCGGTTGGGATAATGTAACAGGCTTGGGTACGCCAAATGGGCAGGCTTTTGCCGACTACTTCAACCCGGCGCGAACTGCCGGCGTTTGGAGTACCGTGCCGAACGTAGGTACGCCGAATGGGCAAGCCTCCGCCTACCCCTTCAAGCCGGCACAGAAGTAATCGGAATCCGAAACGGCAGCACGATAGGGCACCTATTGCTGTGGGCGTGGGCCGGGGAGCGGCTGAGCAAGCTGTTTCGGAAACCCGTGGAAGCGAGGCGAAACGGTACCAAACCCAGCCGCCCACTCTGGCCCAGCCTCAATCTCCGACTGATCGCTGGACCGCCGCGTTCCTGATTTTCGCCATTGCAGGCACCCCGCTAGCCATCCTGCCTGCGCGGTTTGAAATGTACGACACCGCCCCTAAGCTTGCGGTGGCGTATCTGAGCGCCGCTCTTCTGCTATGGTTTCCAGGCCGGTGGTGGTGTGGCGTGGCGGGATTGCGCCGCAATCGATATGGCTACGCCTTTTACGCACTGCTGATTGTAGGCATGGCTTCGCTTGTGATTTCCGCCGCGATGTCTTCCAACGCTTCGCTTTCGTTCGCTGGAACTGTCTGGCGGCGCTTGGGCGCGGGCAGTCAAGTGATCGTCCTTTTCATCGCCGGCGTCATCGCAGCCTATGTATTTTTGTACCGGCAGGCGGCCAAGACGCTGATGCTCGGAATGGAAGCCGCGGCTGGCATCACTAGTCTCTACGCAATCCTGCAATACTGCGGACTTGACCCCCTGATTCCACGCAGCTTCTATACATTCGGCTCGTCAGCCGCGGTGCGCCCACCCGCCACACTTACTCAGGCAACATACTTTGCAACCTTCCTGCTTCCCGCTATTTTGATCGCCGCCGGTTTCCGCTTGAGCGAGACACGTCCGCTGTGGAAACGGATCCACGAACTAATCCTGCTCGTCTCGCTCGCCGCCCTCTTCCTTTCCGGGACGCGTTCGGCGCTGCTCGGTTTGGGAGTTGCGCTCTGCGCTCTGGCCTACTTTGAGAGAGGCCGCCTGCGGAACCGCAGAGTTTTGCTGCGAGCGGGTTATGCCTTCCTCGCCTGCGCCGTTGCGGCGAGCTTTTTTTTACTCACGCCCGCAGCCAGGCCCACGCGTGCCCGTATGGCGCAGTGGGCAGCCGATCGCACGGGAGGTCCGCGGCTTCTGGTTTGGCGCGACTCAGTTTCACTGATCTGGCAGCATCCGCTCGTGGG
>JAFATF010000650.1 GCA_019244045.1 Acidobacteriota bacterium | reverse complement strand
GGGGACGCGGTGCTCGGGTACCCGCAATCGGGTGAGCGCATCCGCGGCCGGCGCAACATTCAGGCGTCTCGCTTTGTGCGGCCGAGCAGAAAGCGTTTCACAGTGCGGCGGATACTCGCCACCTGCCGACCTGTGGATCACTGAATTCGTCATCACCTACGATGCACGGCCGTCTTACACGGTGAGCATCATGGAGTTCAGCGACGGGAAGGTGGCGCGCGAGACCCAATACTTCGCCGATCCGTTTGAGCCGGGGCCTTCGCGCGCTCAGTGGGTCGAGCAGATGCGCTGAAACCTGGCCGGCAAGAGGGTGGCCATCCACCGCTCCCTCGTGCGGAGCTGCCGGTCGATACGGTCTCTCTCGCTCGCTTTCTCATCGGCAAGAATCTGGTGCGGGAGACGGCTGAAGGCGTCGTCAGCGGACGTATCGTCGAAACTGAAGCCTATGTCATCGGCGACGCCGCCGGGCATGCCTACCGCGGGATGACGCCGCGAAATCGATCGCTCTTTCTTGAGCGCGGGCACGCCTATGTGTACCTTGCATACGGCAGGGCATACATGCTGAACGTCTCGAGTGAGCCAGCAGGGATTGGGGCCGGTGTCCTGATCAGGGCGCTCGAACCATGCGATAGCATTTCGATTATGCAGCGAAATCGGAACATCACACGGCTGCGCGATTTGGCGCGAGGACCCGGGAGACTTACCGCGGCGCTGCGGATTGATCGTCGGCTTGACGGGGTTGATCTTTGCCGAGAAGGCGCTCTATGGCTCGGGTGCGGCGGTGACAACCGCGGCGCAATCGGGCAGAGCACCAGGATCGGCATAACACGCGATGTGAACCGCCTCCTGCGATTTTATCTTCGGGACAGTCCGTTCGTCAGTGGTCCAAGATTGCTTACGGGATAAGAGGCCGCATCATGGTCGCTCCAGATTCGACAGCGGCTACCAGCCATGCGCGGGCGGCTCTCAGTGACCCCCCGAATTGGGTTGGCAAAAACATCGCCCTTTAGATCGTCACACGGAACCGGGCTCCTTCAGCCGACGTGATGAATTATCCCGGCTAATCTCAAAAAAGATTTCTTCGGCCTGTAGAAACTGCCGCAAAAAACCCCGGCGCAACGGCGCTCGGCGCGTCTCATCGATCGAGTTTGTGACTTGGCTGCGATAGGCGGCAATCGCCTCACGCTTGCGCGTTCGAAATTCCTCTGTCCGCACGATCTGGGGGCGCAGCTCGAGCAGGCGGGCGACGCGCAATATCCGTGGATCCCAGAACCAGATCGGGTATTCGTACAGCACCGGAAAACGATCGCGACGCGCCTGCGCCAGCTCACGCCCGAGCTCGGCTAATACCCGATGATCGGGATGATTATCAATGATCGACGAAACGAAAATCTCTTCGGGGTTCATCGTATCGAAAATATCGAATAAGCGGTCGCGCAAAAGCCCACGATGGTCCGCCAACCGACAATCCTCGAAGCGCAGGAAGGTGATGTTCTCACAGGGGAGACCCAGAATGGTGCAGGCCCGCCGGGCCTCCTGCTCCCTTATCTCGTTCAGTACGTCAAACGACAACTTGCCGGATTGGTACCAATGCCGGCCATCAGCGGCGATGACAACCTGAACGGGTGTACCTGCTGCCAGCTTTCGCATGATGGTCGCCCCACAACCCAGTGTTTCATCGTCCGGATGCGGCGCCAATATCAGGCACGAGCGTGTCGCTGTCTGAGATGTCATGTCTTCAGCCCTCGACAGCAGCAACGGACGCCCAACGACGGCTAACCCTTCGCAGAAGGCGGGATAAGCACTCTCCAACATAAAGTTGCGAACCGGCGCGATGGCACGACTTGCCGTTTTTCTGGTGCGTGATCCTGCCGACGCAACATGAGAGTCCGGATTCCGGATATCACTCATCGCGAGCGCCAATGAGTGGTTTTTTCATAAAATTCCTACTGTATAGCCGATGTACTGTGCAACTTTGCGTTAGTTCCCAACCTTGATCGATACAGGCCGTTGTCAGATTTCTTTCAAATCGGAACAATTCAAGAGCAGTCGTTAAAGACTGAGCTGTCACTGGTATCAGCGGAGGTTTAAACAACGAGCTAAGGCTTCAGATCCAAGTGGGGTGCGGGGAGGTTTAGCGTGATCGCAAGCCCGTCGGCCAGCGCAGTCTTGGCCTTGAAGCCGAGCTGTTTGGCGGCCTGACGCGGATCCCCAATAGAGACCCTCACTTCGCCGGAGCGCGCCGGCCGATGATGGGCGACGAGTTCGGTACGATGCAAGGCAGCCATCAGCTCTGCCAGGACCTGTACCGTTGTCCCCGTACCAGTGCAGACATTGAATACGTAAGCGCTGGTGCTCGCCGCGCGTAGAGCTAAACCGAGGGCGCAGACGGCATCACTGACATAGGTGAAATCGCGGATTTGCTGGCCATCACCAAAAATCTCGACAGGCTCACCGCGAGCCAGCCTGTCGGCAAAAATCGCGATAACGCCGGAATATGGGGATTTTGGGTCCTGTCGTTGACCGTAGAGGTTGAAAAAGCGCAATCCAATCGTCGGTATCCGATGAACCAAGCCGGCGACCCGCGCGTGAAGCTCGCAAGCACGCTTATCGGCGCCATAGGCGCTTAGTGGTGCTGTTGGGCATTGTTCGTCAATAGGAACGATGTTGCGATCGCCGTAGACAGCCGCCGTCGAGGCGTAGACAATAGGGATTTCCCGACGATCTCGCAACCTACGCGCTTGTTCAAAAATGTTGATTGTACCTGTGAGATTGACCTCGTGCGTCCGCCGCCACTCACAGCTGGAGCGCACAACCGATGCTATCGCGGCCAAATGAAAGCAGGCATCGATGCCATCGAAAGCCTGTTCGACAGTAACGGAATCGGTGACATCTCCGTATATGAACTCGATTTGGTGGGAGAGATTCTCGCGGTTTCCGCTTGAGAGGTCATCGAGTACTCGCACTGCATGTCCTTCGTGCAGCAACGCATCCACCAGGTGCGAGCCCAGGAACCCGGCGCCACCAGTCACGAGTATGCAAGCCATACGAAATCCCCGAAGCAGTTGTGAAGAAGGGCGGTTCGTACGCTATCGCCTCCCTCATAAATGTATTCAACACCCATGCACAGTATTATAATATCGCTACTGATTTGAATCGACAGATTGTGGCACCGGTTAATGCCATCATCCCGCTCTTGGGCCGCTGGTCTTCTGCTCGCTCGTTCGCGTCCAGGCGGCGGTCCAATCCAAGCCATTTGTTAGACTCCCGATCCTCATGCAGAGTAGAAATCTGAATCACAGGCACCCAAGCGATCGCATCACAATGGCTGTGTCAATAGGTACGCAATGCTTAAATTTTCTCTAAACAATTGCAGACCTGCCGGCCGGTCAAACTTTAGTGGTGCTACAATAGCGTGTTCGCTAAGTTTCTTTTTTCTGATCTCTGTTGTAGCTGTCTATTATCTTTTCCTGCTGAGCAGTGGTGATTTTCAAATCTTTGCACCAGAGAATTTAGATCAAGCATTTAATAACATGCTATTACATTTACTGCATGGCGAATTTACTGTTGATCGCGGAGCCATCGGTTATGAAGCATTTACGCGCGACGGCAAAACTTACGCCTATTTCGGGATTTTTCCTGCGGTGCTGCGGCTCTTGGCAATACCTGTCACCAATCTCGCGCAAGCCCACTTGGCACGCCTGTCCTGCCTGACGGCGACAGTCATTTTCATAGCCTTACAGCTGCGGATGCTGCTGATCGTTCATAGCAGCTTGCCCGCAGCAAGCCGCAGGCCCGAATTTCTCGCCGTGATGATGACAGCGACGGTGCTGAGCGGCCCACAGCTTTACCTCCTCGGCGTGGCTTGGATCTATCATGAGCCGATCCTCTGGTCGGCAGCAATGGGCGCTGCGTTCAATCTGATTATTGTTAGGAGAACTTTTATCGGAAAAAGTCTGCGCAGCCAAGATCTCATATTACTTGCCTTACTTGCTGGGCTCGCTATCAATACGCGCCCATCAATTGGTGTGGCCTTATACTTGGGCACGATGCTTCTTGTCCTGTGGACAGTGTGGTATCGATATACACGGATCTACACAGCGCAGCAATTATTGTCTAAGGGGGGGTGGCTATTATCAACAATTCTACCTTCGATCGCCATCCTTAGCTTGGGAGCTGTGGTGGTCGGCATCGTCAACTTTGAGCGGTGGGGTAACGCTTTTACTTTCGCGGATTTTCGCTATTGGGACATGAGAGTAAATGTCTTCCCAAATCTTATAGAAATCATTCACAATTATGGAGAATTTGGACTTGGCCGCATATGGATTGGCGCGCTATACTATTCTACCGATATTCCGTATTTATTAAAAGTGATACCACCTTTCGCGGAATTTCTGCGCGCTCGCGTTGTTGAACTCGATTCGCCGCCTAGCACACCCGTACTCACCAACCCACTTACTATCATTCTTGCGGGCATCGGCCTTTACCGGGTCTGGTGGAAGCCTGAACTCAGCACCCAGTCCGTGGCTGTCCTACGTTTGTCGCTACTTGCCCACGCTTCCACCGTTGTTCTTATCCTCGCAGCGATGGCTTTCTCATTGCGTTATCGTTTTGATTTCGCGCCATTTATGAGCCTGGCGGCGCTCGTCGGGTATGGTTCGGTTTCTAGAGCGATGACCGAGGCCTGCCAGGCGTGGCAAAAGCGGATGCGTATGGCTGCAATCGGCTTATGTTTTCTCGGCGTTCTGTTCAGCCATTACGAGCTGCTTCTATACAAAATTTATTGCTGGGTAGTGCCGATAAACGTGCGCCTCAGCCTGCTTCCTTTCGCACCATTTGCCCGTTACGTGTTTCATCGATAACCGTCGATGTTTCGTCACGATACCAATTGAAATCAGTACCCGACAAATACGGCGCGTCGGCCTAGCCGCGTATTCTCGGCGATGGCTCCCGAGCGCCTGGGGTGAATTTTAAACAGTACGGTAGGTTTGATGTCGTTGTCGATTATCGATAATGGTGTCCGGTTCCGATTGCCGCCTTCCGGCCTGCTCGACCCAAAATGAAGAGCACCTGTCGGATCGCAAGGTTGGCGCTGGTCTTAATTCCTCCAGCGGCGGCGATTGCTCAGGCAGTAGGCGGCTTTGAGATCAGGCCCGGGCTCAAACTGCGAATCGCCTGCTTGCATTCGGGCCCGCCAACCCACCTGGATGCCCTTGGCGGTAGCTTTTTCTCGCCTGGCAGCGATTAGCGGGTACGGATCGTAGAGCGCGGTTGTCGGCTGTACCACGATAGATTTTGTTGTTTACATTTGTCGAAAATCATGAAAGTTTGCTTCGTCAAAAATATGTCCATGATTGTGGTCGGCCAGAAATCAGTATTGCCAGGGTATCACGATGATTGAGCATCCTGTTCTAATAGGTTTGACAGCCGGCCGCCGCGATGCTGTTGATCCAGCCCAACCTACTGTGGGCTGGTTGCCTGCATTGAGCCCACCTTAGATGGTAACGATTCGGCAGGTTGTAGCGCGTTTTAAAGAATAGTTTGGATTTGCGGCCGGGCTTGTAGAGATGACCCGGCTCCGTTTCCTACAGAAAGATCCAGCATTGGCCTTATTTGGGTAGACGAATGAAGGTCGCAATTCTTGCGGGCGGAATGGGGACGCGGCTTGCTGAAGAAACCGATCAGCGTCCCAAGCCCATGGTCGAAATCGGCGGCAAGCCGATCCTGTGGCATCTTATGAAATATTATTCATCATTTGGGATGAATGAATTCATTCTAGCACTTGGTTACAAGAAAGAAGTAATTATAAGGTATTTTATGGATTTATATTACTACAGCTCGGATTTGACCATCAATACAGGTGACGGTTCGATTACTGTCCATCAGGGGCAACGTGAACCGTCATGGGTGGTCCATTTGATCGATACCGGATTACTGACAGATACAGGCGGTCGCATTAAACGATTGGCACCCTACATTGGTGATTCGACATTTATGCTTACTTGGTGCGATGGTTTATCTGATATCGACTTACATTCTCTCCTCGCATTTCATCGCTCGCACCGCAAGCTCGCCACCGTAACCACGGTACGTGCACCAGCCCGCTTTGGTTATCTCGCACTTGAGAACGAGTGCGTAACGGGTTTCCGTGAAAAGCCGGCTGGTGGGGACGGCTGGATAAACGCAGCGTTCTTTGTCCTTGAACCAGGCGTTTTCAATTGGATTTCCGGTGACGCAACGAGTTGGGAGCGCGGGCCAATGGAGCAGCTCGCTACGGCAGGTCAGCTCGCGGCCTATCGCCATAACTCGTTTTGGCAATGCATGGACACACTCCGAGAGAAGCGGTTGCTCGAAGAACTCTGGACCGAGGGCCGGGCCCCTTGGAAGACATGGGAGTAAAACATGCGCGTCATGGTAACGGGGCATCGGGGTTACATCGGAACCGTCCTTGTCGACCGGATTAAGCAGGCCGGCCATGCAGTGGTCGGAGTCGATACCGAACTCTACGAAGACTGCACTTTTGGAGGTAAAAAGGAAGTCGGGATCGCGACGATAAACAAGGACATCCGCGAGCTGTCGCCTGCCGATCTTGAGGGGATTGAGGCGATCGCCCATCTCGCAGGCATCTGCAATGACCCGCTCGGGGATTTGTTGCCGGAGACTACATACGATATTAACCACGCGGCAACGGTTCGGCTGGCGAAAATCGCCAAAACCAGCGGTGTGCGTCGATTTGTCTTCTCGTCCTCATGCAGTGTCTACGGCGCTGCCGGTCAAGACTGGATTGATGAACGCTCCGTACCCAACCCAATCACCCCTTATGGGCTTTCTAAGTGGAGAGCAGAGCTTGATCTAAGGAAATTGGCAGATGATCGATTTTCGCCGGTATTCCTGCGAAGCGCCACTGCCTATGGCTTCTCCCCGCGGATACGCTTCGATCTGGTCCTCAACAATTTAACTGCGCACGCTTTTACGAGCGGAAAGGTGCTGCTCAAGAGCGATGGCATGTCATGGCGCCCGATCGTCCATATCGAGGACATCGGCCGGGCGTTTGTGGCGGCGCTGGAGGCGCCGGTCGATACTGTTCATAATGAAATTTTTAATGTCGGTATCACAACTGAAAATTATCGCATTCGCGAGATTGCCGAGATTGTCGAGGAGACGGTGCCCGGATCGCGCGTCGAGTTTGCTGCCGGTGCTGGCCCCGACAAGCGGACATATCGGGTCGATTGCTCAAAGATCTCGCGTTTGCTACCTAAGTTCCGACCCCAGTGGACGGCGCGCCGCGGCGCACGTGAACTGTACAATCGGTATAGCGAGCACGGCCTCTTGCTGGAGGATTTCGAGGGCGCGCGATATCAGCGGCTCGCATATCTCCAATCACTAATGGCCCGCGGCGCCATCGACGAGAATTTGCGCTGGGTCGTGTCAATCGGGAATTTGGACATAGGAAGTGACCAATCCCCCAATACTGCCTTACTGGATGACATTTCATAAACCTCCGGCGGCAGAAAAAGGGGCTGACATGGATAATATAATCTGTCCGAACTGCCAGTCAGTGGGCTGCTGTCACCCGTTCTACCAAGTTCTGGCGGTTCCAACAAACAGCTGCCTCTTGGTCGAGGACCGGCGGCGAGCGCTGGATTTCCCCACGGGCGACATCCTGCTTATGCTCTGCAGCGGATGCGGCTTCGTCTTCAACGCGGCCTGGGACGCCAAACGCACAGTCTATTCGGATCAATATGAAGAGACCCAGGGCTTTTCGCCGACCTTCAATAAATTCAATCATGCCCTCGCCGAAGAACTCATCAACAATTACGAGATTCGTGGCAAGACCGTGTTGGAGATCGGTTGCGGAAAGGGTGAGTTTCTGAGCCTGATCTGCAAGCTCGGCGGCAATCGCGGTATCGGTTATGATCCTAGCTTTGTGCCCGCCCGGCAGCACGCAGCGCCGGGCGTGCGTTTCGTTCGCGAATTCTTTACCGAAAACACGAGCGAAATTGCGCCCGATCTCTTATGTTGCAAGATGACGCTCGAGCATATCGGCCACACCCATCGTTTCCTGACCTCTGTCCGGCAGGTGGCAAATCGCGTGGACTCTTTTGTTTTCTTCCAGGTACCTGATGTCCATCGAATACTAAAGGAAGGAGCATTTTGGGATATCTACTATGAGCATTGCTCGTATTTTAGCGCCACATCTCTAAAACAGCTGTTTCTTGGGACGGGATTCGCGGTCGAGAGGATTTGGACAGGGTATGACGATCAGTATTTGATGATTATGGCGCGGCCGACGATTGCTGAATCTGTTGTTCCATTAGGCGGTCAGGAGGATGTCGGCGGGATCGTCTACCTATGCGGCAGCTTTGCCGCCGCCGCGGCGCAGAGCCGCTCGGCTTGGCTGAGTCGATTGCGCAACTGGGCTGCTGCCGGGCAGCGCTCGGTTCTCTGGGGATCGGGATCCAAAGCTGTCGCATTTCTTACAACTCTCGGGATCCACGACGAAATTGAATATGCGGTCGATATCAATCCCCACCGCGTTGGGAGATTTCTCCCCGGTACCGGGCAGAGAATTGTAGCACCGACGTTTTTGCGCTCGTACCAGCCCGATAATGTCGTCATTATGAATCCGATCTACCTTCGTGAAATAGAGCGGGAACTTGCGCGTCAGCGTTGCGAGTCGAGCATCTATACGATCCTCGACATCGAGGCAGAGCACGCATGACGATAATGACGGTTGGCGGTTGTCTCGTCTGCGGAGGACAATCGCTCGAACCGTTGCTTTCTATTCCTGATGTACCAACACTAACCAATTGTCTCTGCGCATCTGAGGCTGAAGCAGCGGACGCGCCGCGTGGCAACATAAACCTTGTTTATTGTCTTGATTGCGGTCACATCGTCAACGCTGCCTTCAATCAGGCACGGGTGACATATGATGGGCGCTTCGAAAATACGTTAGCGTTTTCACCACGCTATCGGCAATATGCGGAGGCGACGGCGGCTCGTATCATCAATCGGTACGGACTTCACGGCAAATGCATCGTTGAAATTGGGTGCGGCGGCGGTGACTTCCTGCGTCTTCTATGCGATGCCGGCAATTGTGGCAAAGGCTATGACCCGAGCCAACCGCCGAGCCGAACCGCTGCAGGGCTGGGGAGAGTCGAAATTATCGGTCGCAGCTTCGCGGCCAAAGATGCCTGCGGTGCTGATTTCGTATGCTGCCGCCATGTGCTGGAACATCTACCCGCACCCACGGATCTGCTTCGCCAGCTCCGCGAAAGCATCGATGTCAGAACCGGTGCCATCGTATTCTTTGAGGTTCCTAATGGTCTTTTTACTCTAGAGCGTTTAGGGATCTGGGACATTATCCACGAACACGTGTCGTACTTTACACCGTCCTCGTTGGCGCGGGCATTTCATGCTGCGGGCTTCACCGTTTGCAGAGCCGCCTTTGATTTTGACGACCAATATTTATGGGTGGAAGCCCGCGCTGATGGTCTTATCTTGTCAAGCGAGTTGCCAGAGCGGCCGCCGAATGCGCTCTACACCTCCTTTGCTGCACGATTTGCTGACCGGGTTGATCACTGGCGTGAACGCATCGCTGAATGGAGATCAGAGCGGCGACGAATTGTGGTTTGGGGTGCTGGTGCCAAAGGTGTCATGTTCTTGAACCTGCTGCAGGTGACTACCGGTGCCGGCATTGATTGCGTGGTCGATATCAATCCTCGCAAGCAGGGCCACTTTGTGCCGCTCATGAGGCAGAGAATTGTTGGCCCCGACTGGTTGTTGCATAACCCACCGGATCTGGTGATTGTCATGAATCCGGAATACGAGTCTGAGGTCCGGTGTATGCTCGACGATATCGGAATCGGCTGCGAGCTGATAAGTGCTTGATGGCCTTGTAGACCTTGTCTTCCTGAACTCTACCTATAAAGAGAGTACCTTATCTGTAATGGGGTGCACAACACCACAGAAATGCTTGATTTCGATATTATAAACTAAATGGATATCCGATTATGACGATAACGAATTGCCGATCGTGTGGTAACGACGACTTACATATCATCCTTGATCTCGGCTGCCAGCCGATAGCGAATGCGCTGCTCAGTAAGGAAGAACTCAATCGTCCGGAAGCCAAGTTTAGTCTGGCGGTCGCATTCTGCCCGGCATGCGCCCTGCTGCAGGTGACCGAAACCGTCCCACCGGATGTTCTTTATCGCCGCGACTACCCGTATTTCTCGTCATCTTCGCCGGCTCTGTTGAAGCATTCGGCCGAACACGTCGAAACGCTCATTCGCAAGTACGAGCTTGGTCCACGCAGTTTTGTCATGGAGGTGGCCAGTAATGATGGGTACTTGTTGCGCAACTTCGTAAACAAAGGAATAGCCTGTCTCGGTATTGATCCGGCCGATGGGCCTGTAGCACAGGCAAATGCGAACGGCGTGCCGACGATACACGATTTTTTCGGTTCACAAACCGGTAAAAGACTGGCAGGTGAGGGCCAGCTCGCCGATGTTGTAATTGCCAATAATGTGATTGCTCATGTAGATGATATCAACGATTTTGTCGCTGGGTTCGCGCATATTCTAAAGCCAACCGGCGTCGCAGTTTTCGAATTTGCGCATGCAATGGATTTGATTGAACATTGCGAATTCGACACGATCTACCATGAACACCTTTTTTACCATACGCTGCACGGGCTGACCCCACTCTTCCGGCGGCATGGACTCTATCTGAATGATGTCGAGCGCCTTCCAATCCACGGAGGCTCGCTGCGTCTAACAGTCAGCCGAATGCCGTCACGGTCGGAACAACTTGATGCGCTGTTTGCCGAGGAGGCACGACTGGGTGTTGATAAATTGGCATTCTATACCGATTTCGCCGACCGGGTCAGAGCGCTGCGCCAATCGCTTGCGGGTTTGCTGGTCGCAGAGAGAGCCAAGGGCAAGCGGATTGCATGTTACGGCGCCGCGGCAAAGGGGGCGACGCTGGTGAACTATCTCGATCTCGGCGAAGGTTTTTTCGAGTTTGTCGTCGATGCTAATCCGTATAAACAAGGCAAGTACATGCCCGGGCAGCGCATACCGATCCGCCATCCCGATCAGCTGTTGGCGGATCAACCCGACCATGTGTTGCTGCTTGTGTGGAATTTCGCGGGCGAGGTATTGCGCCAACAAGCGGCTTATCGCAAACGTGGCGGCAGCTTTATTATCCCCGTGCCCGAACCCCATATCGTGCTGTCGGACACACCGATCGATGACACGCAATTCGCAATATCTCCAAGGTTACCTTCGGCCACTCCCCATGACTCGTAAGAGGGGTTCCAAGTGATTGCCGGGTCATCAACAGGAGTATCTGCAGGAATGATGCACCGCTTACCAAAATTAGGACCGTATATCCCTGTCGCGACGCGGGCAAGGGTGATCGGATACTAATCTAAAGGAGAGGGTCCATGACCGGTGTGTTTTTTGATCCGCCGCGCAGCGACGAAACTTGGCGCAATATGATTTATGAGGGGGGCATCATCATATTATCTCCGATGCCGGAGATGCTCGCGGTGGTTGATCACACGCGTCGGATGATCGAGGATGCGTTCGCCCCTCTCGACCCCCAGCGCGCTCATGAGACTTTGCCTGTCGAACGTTGCGTTGAAATTCTCTCGGTCCTAAAGCCGACCTATATCCATCACCCGCGTACAAAAGAACTGATCCAACGTGCCCTGAAGGCGTTTGGCTGCTCGCCGGAAAAGACCTACCAGGATGTACCGCGTCTGCGCTGTGCGTTTCCCAAAGACTATCTGACAACAGGAATCGCCTACGCCCACCACCCCCATCGCGACACTTGGTATTCAGCACCAATGTGCCAATTCAACTGGTGGGCGCCGATATACGAATTCGTCGCGGAGAACGGAATGGCCTTTCACCCGCGTTATTGGAACTGCGGCGTCAAGAATGGATCGGGCGATTTTAACTATTATCGTTGGAATGCCGAGAGCCGCAAGAATGCCGCGCAGCATATAGGCCGCGATACTCGTGTCCAACCGCACGCCGAAGAACCTCTCGAACTCGAGCCTGAAATGCGTTTTGTCGTACCGCCGGGCGGGGTCATCGTCTTTTCTGGTGCGCAGCTTCATTCGACCGTGCCAAACATCACGAATCAAGTGCGGTGGAGTATCGACTTTCGAACTGTCAACCTTGATGATGTTGTCAATAAACGTGGCGCGCCAAACCGGGATAGTGCTTCGACAGGTACGTCGTTACGTGATTTCCTGCGAATCGCCGATTTCGCACTGGTTTCCGAGGACATCGTTGCCGCTTATGATGACGGCATACCGGCCGGAGGGGTGGCTGTCTTTAAGCCGGAGATGACCAATACTTTAGCGAGTTGACCGCGCGACGAGGACCCAGGACGGTCGGCAGGGGAAGCAAGGTCCTCACAAAGATGTGTGGAGACGATGTCTCAGAGGCGTCGTCCGAATTGGCATGTTGAACTGGTCCCGTGTAACCGATGCCTGTAGAGTAATATCATCGTTGACACCCGGCCTGATGCCAGTTGGAGCCAGCATCTGATGAATTCATCGCCCTTGGTAAGTGTCGGACTGTTTGTCTATAATGGCGAACGCTTTCTAGAGCAATCGCTTCGCTCTATCCTCAACCAGACATTTACCGATTTTGAACTGATTATTTCAGATAATGCGTCGACAGACCGAACAGCCGAAATTGTTGAAGCGTTTGCCAAACGCGATGACCGTATCTGCTATTACCGCAACGAAAAGAATATGGGCGCGGGCTGGAATGCGCGCCGCGTCTACGAATTGGCGACGCGCAAGTATTTCAAATGGGCTGCCGTTGACGACCTTATCGAGCCAGACCTCCTTCAGCGATGTGTCGCGATTCTCGAGAGCGATCCTGGCTGTGTGCTGGCCTATGCCAGAACAAAAGAGGTTGATGAAAACGGAATCTTCATTCGCAACTACATCACACCAGCGAAGGCTGATTCGAACGATCCAGTCGAACGGTTTCGCGAAATGTTGCTGATTGATCACTATTGCTATCAAATCTACGGCGTAATGCGAATGTCCGCTCTGCGACAGCTCCCACCGCAGGGAATTTATGTCCATGGGGACAGGGTGTTACTGGCGCGGATGTCGTTGCTTGGCCGGTTTTGCGAAATCCCCGAGTATCTGTTCATCAGCAGGCGCCACCGCGGGCAATCTGTTTCAAGCCTTCCACTCCGCCTCAAACAACCCAGATTTCGGCTCACCAACCGGTGTGGCGCTCTTCCTGGTCCTGAATGGTGGGATCCGGCGAAGATCAGGGCCATCACATTTCCCGAGTTTCGCCACCTGCTCGAAAATTTTCGCTCCATCCGGCTGGCTCCGTTTGGCGGGACAAGCAAGTTGCGTTGTTATTGGCTATTATTTGCTTGGATAAAACTTTTTCATAGGAAGTTATTAAAAGATGTACTCATTGCTTCTGATCAATTGCTTTATAATATGCAATTTCCAAGAGGGCCAATCAAGCTCGAAGAGTTAAATACGAGCGAAAGTACGCGATCTTAGCTTCTATCAACATCATGGCTATGCGCAAGCGGCAGCATCGATCATCAATACAATCACATTATAATATTGCCTTGCATTCCCCCGATCCGCCTTCCCCGCACCCCCGCGGGTGAAACTTATCAACCCCCCAGAATGAAGGCAGAATCAACTACTTCCGCCCCAAATCCACCGAATCCCAAACCGCTCCCCAGGGATTAAGGTCTGGCGGCTGTGGTTGACCGGTGATCTGTTTTGATTTAGAAGCCCGCGAAACCGGGATGAGAGATGCTCTGGGGTGAAGTACACTTCAATGGGCTTGCGCTTGGCGAGCGCTGTCCGGCTTAGCCTGTTTTCAAATGCCGGTCGCGCGCGCTGCGCCCCGGTGCCTCTCAGCACTCGCCTCGCGATCTATTCGCCCGAGAGGGAGGACCGTTTTAAGTACGCTTTCGAATCTTCCGGGATAGGACGACAAGCTCCAGGGCGCTTCGGCCTGTTGCGCGTTGCAGCCCAGACGAGATCGCGTGTACGGCCAGGTCGGTCGAGAATCGCCAAAGGCTCGCCAAGCTGCCCAATATCGCGGTGGCTAATGCCACGTCCCGCTGATCGGAACCGATGGAGCGGCCCCCTGGCGAACTGGGCTTGCTGAGGGGTAAAGCGGACAGGTTGCGGTTAAAGGGCGCGATAAAGGCGGCTTTGGCCTCTCTAATCCCCATCGCCGTCGCAGCCCATCTCTCAAATGTTCTTGGGTTAACGAAGCTATGCCGACGACCACATGAGCAGCGAATGAATCAAGCTATAGCCGCAATGCCGCACTGGACCGGAATCCTCCATGCGGCATCAACATCATCCGTTTTTCACATGAGCATGCCCTAGTATAGACTGTGATTTTCTAGATGATGGAGTCGCCATTCGTGTCAATTGACAAATTTGACTTGCTCTTCACACCGATATTGGGTGGGTTGATCGCAGCATACTTGGCAATTTTTGTTTATTATGTTGGAGAGACGATCATTGCGGTTCCTTACTTAGATCTGCTGCAGTGGATCTTACGTTACGACCAATATTGGCAAGCAGGTGATTGGTGGAACTACTTATGGTTGCCGCATAATGAGCACCGGCCTATATGGTCGCTGCTCCTCGTTCTGGCCGACATTGAATGGTGCCGCGGCACTACTTTGCCCTTTATTCTGTTCGATTCGTTTTGCTTTCTGCTGACCATTGGTGGATTAGCCTGGGTGATTTGGTGTGCCGATCTGGTGATCGAGCTGAGGGTAATTCTCACGGCAGCGGTCATCCTGCTAATCGCCGGAAGCCAAGCCGTCATCTATTGCAGCCTTCCGATTTTGAGCAGTAACATTCATACGGTCGCATTGTTGATCCTCGCTCTCGTACTCCTCGACAGCGACAGCGAGGAAGGGGTTCGCCCCACGATCCGCAGGGCAGCAGCTATTGCCGCCGCGGTTTGTGCTGCCTTTGGGATCATCGGCGGTCTGTTTGCGCCACTGATGCTTCTGTGGGTGGCATGGGCGGGTGGCCTTGGCCGGGGCTGGCTAATCGCGATTGGCTTGATAGCCGCCATCCTCTTCGCGTGTTTTCTTCCCGGCATCCCGACTGGCCATTTGTCGGACTTGCCGGCCTTGTCGAGGGTGGCCGAATACTATATCAGTCTGCTTGGCTTGCCTTGGTCTCATGCAGCGTCACTTGTGTGGTTTGGGCGTCTCGCTGGCTGTGTTGTGCTTGGAGCCAGTATTATTACGTTTTTCCGATGCGGACTCCGGGCTCGGCGGTTGCGGCAGGTAGAACGGATCGGTCTCGCCTCGCTCATATTTGGCCTGCTCATAACGGCCATGATCGCTCTCGGCCGCTGGAGCGAGTTGCCAGAGCAGCCGGTGCCGATTCGATACGGCATCTATGTCGCGCTCGCAGAAGCGGGCCTGGTTCTGGCCAACACGCGTTGGCTCGAACGAGTTTGGCAGAAGGGGCACCGCCGGACCTTTCAATGGGGCACGCTCGCGGCTACCGCTTTGTTGCTGATTCAGCAGGTCGTTGCCGGCCAAGCGGCAGTCGTTGTCACCAGTGAATACAAAACTTCTTACCGCGAATTCGTTGCCGGCGAACCGACCACAACGGACCGCCCTGTTTTCCTTGAACGTCGTCCCGTCCAGAGCGAAAAAGCCTTGGCGATCATACGTAGCCTTGGCATCTACCAAAATTAGAGGCGAGCCCGACATCCTTGCTTGCGCCTGCCGCATTGGTACCGGGTAATTGCTCACGGGGCTAGTCAGCTTCGCAACCTCGCCAGCCCCGTGGGCAATTACCCATTTTCAAACGGGCTCTAAAGAGTGTCAGTCGTGGCTCCGCGAAAAAGAGAATACGTTCACTTCTGTCCGATTATCAGAAACTGCTTACCAAAGAACCGCCAAGCAAAACGGCAAGCGAGATAGCCTCTAACCAGTATCGGATGTGTGGGAAGCGCACTTTTCGTTGAAAATGGAAGAAAACGATCGATTAACTCGACAACTTGAAGGCCAGAAAGCTCAAAAGCCTCCGCACATGAAAGATGAGATAGCGGAGTGTGGTGGTCGTAAAAATCCCAATATTCCTTATATGCGTATCTTATATTAGGCTGCAGTGCAACAAACAACCCACGTGGGCGCAGAACTCGTTGAACTTCCTTTAGAACGGCATCCACCGCCGCCTTTGTCGGCAGATGCTCCAAAAAATTGCTTGTGAAAGCCACATCTATCGAATTCTCTGAAAGAAAATCCAGGCGGTGTGCGGGGGTCAGACTAAATTTTGCGCCGACTGGAAGGAATTTTCCTGCATCAGGATTGATATCAACGGCATAAATCCTTGCCGCGGCGATGTGTCGGCTAAACTCCCCCATGCCAGAAGCGATATCGAGGACAGTGTCGCTCGGTTTCACATACCGCTGGAAGAAATACGTGCACAGGACGTGCCAGATCTCGTCCTTGCGTCTGCGCTCCAAATCGGAGAACCGATTGCGGTAAAGGCGCTGTAAATCTGTCGTTGAGTCAATTGGGTCCGCCTCTCTAGTCACGATAAGCTAACCTCACAGGCATCCCCCAGCTAGCAGAGCTATAGCAGCATCAGGAGATTAGAAGCCGCGCTATATGGGCTCGTCCGAGTATCAATTATCAGTTGAAGCCATAGTGCACCGGATCCGCTTCCGGGTATCACCGGTGCCACACCTGAAGCTGGGTCTCTCGCATTTGTGGGGAACTCCAGAGATCTCCTCTGCCTAGGCTCTTTTCAAGAAGACAATAGAGGACGATAAAGAAATAGCGTGAGCCCATTTCCCTGATTTTGAACTTGGATATCCCCTGTTTGCGATTAATCCAGCTATTGGGCACAACAGCATAGCGATACCCACGTACAATAGACTTCAGCGGAAGCTCGACCGTTAAATTGAAATGCCGTGCCAGCAAGGGCTGGATGCCGGCGATCACGGTTCGGCGATACATCTTAAATGCATTGGAGATATCGTCGCAGGCAATCTGAAACAGCAGCTGGATTAACCGGTTTCCGAGGCGGTTCAAAGCCAGTTTAAAAATCGGATAGTCCACCACGCAACCGCCGCGGCTAAAGCGCGACCCGAAAACGCAATCATAACCCTCCTGGAGCTTGCGGTAGAAGGCGACGAGATCCGCTGGCGCATCCGATCCGTCCGCCATGAAAATCGCCACCACATCGCCCTGGAAATCGGCAAGACCACGCCGCACAGCGAACCCGAAGCCGTTCGGGGGATCGCTGCTGACACACCGCACGGCGGGATTCGTCCAGGCCAGATCACAGACGATCTTTTCGGTTTGGTCTGTGCTGTTATCGTTGATCACGATGATTTCATAGCGGATCTTTGCGTTCTCAAGTGCCGCGACCACCCCCTCGACAGTGCCGCGGATATGGCCTTCCTCATTATGGCTCGGGATGACAACCGAAAGCATGCCGGGAACGCCTTCGCGCTCCCACTCCGCTAAAGATTTGACTTGGATCGGCATCACACTATCCCTGACGCAGTGCCCGGTCCTCCATCGCAGCAAAGATCTCACCCAGAATATCGTCGAGATCATAGCGCATCGACCATCCAGGGTAATGTGCCTGGAAGCGGCGGATATCACTGATCCACCAGATGTGGTCGCCAGCGCGGTTGGCCTCGCTATAAGACCACCGCATTTTTCGGCCGGTCAGGTTCTGACATTTCTCGATTGCTTCGAGCATCGAGCAGTTGCAGTACCGACCACCGCCAATATTGTATACCTCACCGGATCGCGGAGCCAGGAAGAAATGCCAAAATGCGGTCACCAAGTCGAGAGAGTGGATGTTGTCACGCACCTGCTTGCCGGCATACCCAAAAACCATATAAGGGGTATCAGTAACTGCGCATTTCACCAAATAGGCAAGAAAGCCATGGAGCTGTGCTCCCGAATGGCCAGGACCGGTAAGGCAACCGCCACGGAAGCAGACAGTCTTCATGCCGAAATAGCGCCCATATTCTTGCACCAGCACGTCGGCCGCGACCTTGGAGGCTCCAAAGAGGCTGTGCATGGTTCTGTCGATGCTCATCGATTCATCGATGCCGTGGCGGCCGTAAGGATGATCAGCGAGCAACTCCCAGCGGGCGGATTGCTCGACGAGCGGTAGCCGATTGGGGGTGTCGCCATAGACCTTGTTGGTACTCATAAAAATAAAGCATGCCTCGGGACAATATTGTCGCGTCGCCTCCAGCAGATTGAGCGTGCCATTAGCATTGATCGAGAAATCCACAAGCGGTGCTCGCGCTGCCCAATCGTGCGAGGGCTGCGCCGCCGTGTGGATAACGAGCGTCACATTTTTGCCGTAGCGCTGGAAGAGATCCAATACTGCGTTTTGATCGCGAATGTCAAAATCGCAATGTCGGTACCCTGTGAGCTCCTCCTCCAGCCGCTGTCGGCTCCAGATCGTGCTGGCATCTGCGCCAAAAAACTCGCGCCGCATGTCATTATCGATGCCGACGATCTCCAGCCCCTTGCCGGCAAAGAACCGCGCGGCCTCGGCACCGATCAGACCTGCCGAACCTGTGATTACCGCGATTGCCATCTCGTTGCCTCCTCACTTGAGTATCGCCTCGACCTCGCTGCGGTGATCACGTAGCCATCTAAAAATATCATCAAGTATTTCTGGCAATGAGATTTGGGGAGACCAACCCGCCCCCGCTGTAACTGCAGCATTGTCGGTTACGTAATAAGGGATGTCGACCGGATTGGTGTGCGGTTGAGAACCAACAACTAAGTGTTGGCCTGTATATCTTACACATGCTTGGGTGAGTTCGGCGAGGGATACGCTGCAGTCGGCACCGCCGCCGACATTATAAACTTTACCGTTATGGCTTGCGATCTGCGCAACCTGTTTGCGAATTAGGCAGTAAAGATCCTCGATATGAAGCACGTCGCGAACCTGCAAGCCGTGGCCTCCGAAGCCATTGTAGGACAGCGCTCCCCCAAACAAATGGCGAGCGGCCCAGAGGACAATAAAACCCTGATCGATCTTGCCCATCTGCCACGGCCCTGTCAGCACACCGCACCGGTTTATGACAGCGCGCAATCCGTAAAGGGCGACGTATTCAGCGATAATCAGCTCCGAGCAAAGCTTGGTCGCTCCATATAGCGAGCGGCTCCCGATAAGCGGGAAATTTTCGGTGATGCCGCGGGCTGACCATCCAGGCCCGGCACTCGATAAGGGGATCACAAACCGGGTTTCGGTGGGAACCAGAGGCAGCTCGCGCAAGGGTGCGATCGGATAGATTCGGCTTGTCGACAGAAAAACCACCGCAGCATCATGGCGACGGGCGTGGTCGAGACAATTGATTGTGCCAACGAGGTTTGTATTGATAAGGTATCGTTCCCCTCCATTGAGCCCGGCGTGAACTGAGGGCTCAGCGGAACATTCGATGAGCAGGTCGAGCCCTCCAATATCGGTCAGATCCTCTGGGTTGCGGATGTCGCCATGACGAAACTCGACGCCGCCGGCGGCCAATCGGCGGAGCGCCAATTCGCTGCCTCGGCGTTTCAAATTGTCAAGAACGATGACTGCGCTGTCCGGTTTTTCCCGTCGGAAAGATAAAGCGAGGTGTGAGCCGACAAAACCGGCGCCTCCGGTGATCAGTATTCGCATCGGTTCCGAGGACATCAAGTCTCGCACTAATTGTCGTGATCACACTGCCTCAACGTGCTATGTTCTTCCTTGTGCGGCGCGCCAGGCTTGAAATCGCGATACCCCAACAAAGGAATGCCAATGGACAGGATCGGGACGGTGTCTGGCCAAAGGCAACACTGCTTCCCGATCAGACGGTTTGTACTGTGGCACCAAAGGATGATGGACCTCGCGTAGTGTCAGCGAAGCGAACGCGCCGCGGCTCAACCCTACTCAATGTGCAGAGCGGGATTGCTAGCGTCATGGTCCCCTGCATGAACAGAAAGTTGAAGACTATAGCCATGATCACAAGGCCTGGACACCTCGATCTTCTAAAGCAGGACGCCAGGAAACATGCAAAAACAAACGAACCAATTATACCATCTTCATAAAATATCTTGAACCATGTCGTCATAGCACTGCCATACCATACATCGCCAATATATGTTTTTATGCTCGCTGGACCGTTGCCTATGAGCCATCCTTGCAATGATCCGGTATGGGCCAGCTTGGCTGTTAGCAAAACCGGCGCGGTGAATCGGGCAAAACCACTAGATCCCTGCGTTTCGAATTCCCCCGTGCGGTTGGCGAAGGGTGAGGTATGTATAAGTCCCGTTGCAAAAAGCCCGAGCGCGAACATTACAATCAGCAACACAGAAAGTCCCGCCTTGCTGTGACGAAGACCCGCCAGAGGAAGAAAAAGGAACAGCACCATCAACCCGGTCCCACTGTACGCTAAAAGGAAACCGGCCGTTATAATGAGTAGGTACCGCGGCCGCCGAAATTCCAAAACCTCGATCAGTATGCCAAACACCGCGATTTGCGAGAGGTTCGATGGCTCCGGTAGGAAGATGCCGTTGCTCTTGAGCAGTGACAACGATCCCAATCTCAGTTCACGAATTGCTGTACTGTCGGGATTGAGCAGAAAATCGGGGAAAATACCGAAAAAGTTTATCAGTTTTTTACCATCCACTACAAATTGCGCAGGAAATTGGGCGATTGCAAGACAGGATAACAGCATGACGAGGAATTGGAACGTTTGAAGCGTCCGCCTATATTGAGAAGCCGTGGATGTTCTGATGAGCGTAAATAGACTGAAAAAGACTGTCGTTTGTGCATATGATGTCAGCATCGTGTTTTTGAAATTGAATAGTAGAGAGCATGTTAATGTCAGAACAAAGAAAAGAAACCACAAGAGCCTGTCATATTGAATGAACAATTTCCCTGAAAAAAATTGATATAGTAGAATAAGCCCAATGACCAGGAGATCAAACAGCAAAGCCGTGTTGCCGAAGGGCAATGAGAAACGTGGCAGAAATAACGCTGCGACGAGCAGAGCGGTATCTGTTCGCGCTGCCAACCTATCCAGCTTATCTGTCGGATAGACAGAGGTCAGGGATGGTGCCATGCACCTCTGGCGATCCGTGCCAAAAACGCTATTATTCACCATGATGAGTATTGTACCATTTTTCAATGGTCGACGCCGCAGGGTATTGTTCGCGAGCCGCCGCTTCCTCTGGCTGTGATCCCGGCCGACTGGTCTCGGAAGGCGCATTCGGGTCGGCAGTTTGTGCCGGCAATGTTGCTGGTGTCACCGGCTCCCGATACCCTGGTTCGACTCTATAAAGCCTTTCTGTATATATCGCCGTGTGATCGCGATAGCCGCGTCGCCGCAGGGCTTTCAGGTCAATGTCGTTCAAGATCACGCCGATTGTCGATATGCTTGCGGTGCGCAGAGTATCGAGGGCAAATTGAACGGACTGACGTTCGGTTCGGCCCCAACGAATGACAAGTGCTAGGCCATCCGCTGCCATCGCTAGACGGATTGTCTCCGCCAACCCGAGGATTGGCGAAAAATCGATTATTATTATGGCAAATCGCTGCTTTAGGTGTTGGATCAAATTAAAGAATCGGCCGAGGGCCTGGCTTGTCAAAGCTGTACCGATGGGCACGCCGGGTACAAAATGGACGCCCGACCGCTTTTCGACTGCAATCGCATCCTCGGCCGTGCATCGTTCCTGAAGAAAATCCTTTAGCGTGAAGCGAAAATTTTTATCGAGCAGTCGCGAGACGCCGCAATGACGGAGATCCGCGTCCACCAAAACGACGTCTTCGCCTGCCAGTGCTGCGGCCCTCGCCAGGGCGAGAGCGTGGACCGATTTCCCCTCGCCGTTAACGGCAGACGTGATGCCGATGGCGATCCCCGGTCTTCTTTCCCGAGGTGCAGTTGACCTCGGACGATCGATGGCAAGCTGAATATTGGCCCATGAGACACGAAGCGCTTCGGCGAATACCGACTGGGGATTATCCAAGATAATGTCCGCGGGGGCTCTTCTATGGCGACCGACAGCACGCGGCGTGGCACTGACAGTGAGCGATCCGACGTGCTGCTGGACCTGAGTGCTGGTGCGGAAACCTTTGTCCCGAAGTTCCAGGAGCAGTGACAGCAAGCTGCCAATGGTGAACCCCACAAAACCGCCCCCAAGGGCAAGCGGCTTTGTCTTCGACGAAGTCGATGTAGCCGACGCGTTTGCAGAGGAGGCGATAATCGAGTTTGGCGTGATCAGCGCCGGGTTTGCCGCCGTTTCCGCCGCCCTCTTTTCTAAGTTGAGGAGTAGTGATCTGATCGATTCGGCCTTCCCCTGCAGCTGCTGAAGCCCAGCATCCGCCGAATTGAGCTGCGTTGTCAGCGCGGCAATGCTCTTCTCGAGCGACACCTCTCGGGTTCGTGACCTTTGGACCATTTGCAGAGCGGCAGCACGTTCTCGTGCGGTCTGGCGCGCAATTTGGCTCCGAAGGCTTTGCAGTGAGGCGCGGACGCGTTGCAGTGCCGGATATTCGTCGCCATGATATCTGCTAAGTTCGGCCTCCTGCCCTTCCAGCTGTGCCTCCTGGCCGCGCAATCCCGAAATGGTTCCAGAAGAGACAACCTCGGGCACAGTATCGCCCCCGGTACCGGCCCCAATCTCGGCCGCGCGTGCTTGGGTTTCTGCGAGATCGGCACGGGCTGCAAGCAATTGACTATTTAGTGAAGCGAGTTGCGACGACACGCCTCCTGTATCCATGGCGGCGCCAGTCAAACCGTGTTCTGCCCGATACCGGGCAATTGCAGCCTCGGCGACTTGCAGCTTCTCTTGCAGGTCAGCGACCTGTGATCTGAGCGCTGCATTGGCATGCTCGGCTGCGGCAACCTTGGTCTTTACTTCTACATTCCGGTAACTATCCATGTGCGCGTTAACAACGGCGGCAGCATGCTCGGGCGACAATGCGCGATAGGAAACATGCAAGGTCATCGAGTGGCCGTCATTGGTGACCGTTAAATAACCGGCGTATGTCCCGACTATGCCGTCAATTTCCGCTTGTGACAGCGAGTTGGTATCGCTTGGCTGGGCGCCGGTAATGAGTTGCTCAGAGGGGCTATCCTTTGGGTCATTCGCAAGCCCCCATAGGCTACGCCATTTCCTGCTCAGGCGCACCTTGACAGTATTCCAACTCCAACTGTCAATTTTTCCGAACTCGGGAGCATTCCACAATTTGAGAGAGCGTACAACTGGCTCAATCACCGATCGCGATTGAAGAATATCGACTTGACTTTGTATGCTATCTTGATCCGGCGAGGAATCCGGGAGCTCTTGAAGCTCCGCTGTGCGCTGCGGCACCGCTGGGATAACCAAAACTCCTTCCGCCTGGTACCAGGCGGGCTGTCCGAGAGAGACTAAGATACCCGCGGCGGCGAATAACAATGTAAAAGCCACCACGATCATCAAATGTCGCCGGATGCTTGCGAGCAACGCACGCGCCGACAGACCGTCTTCGAATGGCTGGCTTAGATAGCCACTTACCTGCTCATTATTCATCATTGACTCATTCGTCGCAGCGGCGTGAGTTTATCGCACAGAAGGTCGTGTAATGAACCCACAAAATCCCTACCTGCTATGCCACCCCTTGCTATGGCTCCCGCCTCGAGCGGTAAAGCCGATCGGACCCTCGATATCCGATTAGACTGCATTTGCTCGCGATAAGACAGCAAGAACCGTTCTCCCAAGAATTAAAAGATCGAAGGCTAGCGACCAGTTTTCAATATAATATAAATCGTGCTCAACTCGCCGACGGATCTGCTCAATTGTAGTTGTTTCGCCGCGCCATCCATTGACCTGAGCCCATCCGGTAATGCCGGGCTTTACCCGATGGCGGATTGGATAGTCGCTGATCGCACGAGCATATGCAATGCCGGCTGCATTTGCGGCCAATGCGTGAGGCCGCGGGCCGACCAGCGACATTTCGCCCCTCAGCACATTGATGAGCTGCGGCAGCTCGTCCATACTCGTCCTGCGCAGAAACCTGCCAACCCGAGTGATACGAGGATCCCCGGCGCGCGTGAGCTGATGGCCCAGTGGATCCGTTTGTTCCACAAACATTGATCGAAATTTTAGGAGGCCAAATGGCAGGTTGTTAGCGCCGAGGCGCTTTTGCCGGAACAGCACCGGCCCCCGACTGTCTAATTTAATGGCTAGCGCGATCACCAGCATCAGAGGAGCTAGAAAGACCAGACAAAAAGCCGCAATCACCACATCCTCAACGCGTTTAACAAGGGTGGCCACCTCGTCGAGCGGTTTATCCATCACCCGAAAGGTGCCAATGTTGCCGTAACGGCGACTGTCCAGCACCTGGAAGTTTTCGTATCCATTGGGGGCGAGGACTCGGAGCGAGACAGGAAACGGTTGAAACCACCCCGATAATTCTAGAATCCGCCGAGACGCATAGGGTGGAATCGCAATCACGACTTCGTCAACACATCCTCGGCACAGCAGCTTATAAAGCTCCGAGAGCTGACAAACCGCGGGCACGCCGGCACCGCTTTTTGCAAAGCGTGACTGCCGCTCATCAAATATTCCGACGAGACGGATTCCTCGATGTTCACGAGCGAGCTTCGCAGCGAGTTGATGGCCAACTTCGCTGGCAGTGACAATAGCCACATTCTTCGTCAACCGGCCCGTTTCTCTAAGTCGATTTGCTGCAGCTGCTGTGAGCAGGCGAACCCCACATAATGAAATCCCGCTGGTAATGCTCCAAGTTGCTAACCACAGACGCGACACACTATCCGATATTTTAAAGACAAATAAAAACGCAGTAAGCAGGAGAATCGCCTTCAAAAGGCACTTTTCAGTAGTTTTGATTATTGGAAGCCATTTTGATTCGGTAAATACGTCATATATTCCGTAGCTGGCGAATCTGGATATTACAAAGACAGTGGTACAAACCGTCATCAATACATATAGAATGGCTTGCTGATAGGTTATATCATATGGATATAATACAAAAAACAATGAAATGGAGGATAACCCAGTCAGAATGATCGCATCGATGACCATCTGTGTACCGACGATCAGTGCTCGACTGAATTTATAGAAACTAAATGTGCTGGAACTCTCGCTGTCATTCGCTATATTCCAACGCTCTTCGAGGACCATATTGCCTCCATCATAAGATGATCAGAATACAATAGATAGTACTGTGAAAAAGCTCCTTGTTTCTGTAAGTTTAAGCGATTCTAGCTCCCCGTAACCACCGTTATCCACCTTGGAGACCAACTGGACAGCAAGAGCTTCCGACCTACTTTAACCTTCGGATCGGGCCCTGCCCAAATATCCGACAAGCAGCGCTTCTTGTCAGACCATAACATAATCAAAGCGCTTCTTTTGGCTAGCATCCACATATATCACTTGTCAAAGTCCTGGCTGCGGTAAGCCCTTTGTATTTGTCCGTTTGTATTTACTAGCAAGTCAGGGGTCAGTCGGCGGCTCCCAAGGAATGCCTTTGACCAGCCTAGGGGCGTTAGCTTATCGGCATTCTGCTGAAGTCGAGAACGTAGCATAATGGGGCTTGAAATTGTCACATTCGTGTTGGAACCCCTGTAGTGCATTATTTTGCCATCCGCATTGAAGCAAGCGGCGCATCACTTGCCATTGAATTTTCACCGGATCTGCGCTTGCCAATCTTGTCGATTTAGTAGCCATTAAATAGTAATAGAGTCAATTAAAAAATTAACATTTGCAGGTTACGATACGGAATCCCTTTCTGAACAGTTTCCATCATGGGAATGGGGTTAGACGATGCCGGGCAGAGAGTAACCCTCATGTCTAATAGCGTCGGATGGACCTTACTGCTCATGTGCTACCCTAATTGGGAATGGTGGTGATCCCACGTGACCCGCAACCATTCAGTTCGCGATTAGCCTGTCCTCGGTTCCGTTTGACCCAGGATTACGAATAGCTCTGTGATATTAGAAATAACGCTCCGGCACGCGAATGATATCGTCAGGCTGAATTGATGTTAAACTATTAGCTTTGTGCTCCTGGCCATTTCGTGTAATAATAACATAGTCTTCATTTGCTCTATAAGTATAACCGTGGGCAGCAGCGACCGCGCTCAGCACCTTCATGCCGCTAACGTACGGATAACCGCCGGGACTCGCGACTTCTCCTAGAATATAAAACGGACGATAATTGATTACTGCGACGCTGGCATGGGGTTGAGTGAGGTATCGTCCCGCCTTCAATCGGTTTTCGATCTCGGCTTGGACCTGGTCGGGGGTCCGGCCTGCCGCTGGTACATCGCCGATAAGCAACATTCTGATGGTTCCGTCGTTTTGAACGGAATACTGGCCATTCAGTTCATCAGCCCCGAGCACTTTGATTTCGAGCCTATCTCCCGGTCCGAGGTGATAGGATGAGATATCGGGTCTGGAAGAAAGTGTTGGCAGGTTACGGCCTGGAGAGCAGGCTGCCAAGGCAAAAAGAGCGATCAGCGGCATCCAAACGATACTGACAAACCGATTCATACTCGAACACCTCTTTTGGAACCTTCACGTGGCCCGCAGTCCCGGATCGTAGCATACTCGGTGGCGCTTTATAGCGAGGCTAAAGCCGGTCGCTCGGCGGCATGTGGCCGGACTGCGATCCCGGGCGGCGCGATCTGCGATGACGCCGGCGCCGGCCCCAGAGGGACTATCGGGAATTTCGTGCGCGGCGGGCGGTTGACAAATCAGGCCGTGGCGATTGTAAAGCGCGCGCCGAACAGGACGGCGAACTGAGCCTTGGCCAGGGACCATTCGCGCGGCGGCATGATCCCCTGCTTCTCGGAGCGGTTCAAGACCGGGAAGAGAAGTTTCGGCGCGGCCTTGTTGCGAACCAGCCCGTCATCGCGGATTTTGACCTACAGTGCGTCAACGAAAATCAACGGGTAAACCGGCTCCAGCGACCGCGTTTGCCGCGCCGCGACCGCCTCCAACACAGCATCGGTGACGGCGCTGATCAGATCCGGCGAGACCGCGATGTCATAGAGATCGCGCCGATGGCCGACGGTCTCGCGGGTGCTCATGCCGCGGGCGTACATCGAGATGATCTTCGTCAAACCCCGAGACGCGGCGCTGGTCCTTGGCGATCAGTTGCGGATCAAAGCGAGCCTGGCGGTCGCGCGGAACCGCCAGCTCGATCGGGCCGGTGGCGGTCATGACCGTCTTCTTGCCATACCCATCTCGCCGATTGCCCGGCTCTGCGCCGGCGAGATGATGATCCGTCTCAGCGTTGAGAACCCGTTCCGCCAGGGCCTTCTTCAAATTGTCAAGCCGCCCATTGGAGTCGAAAACCGTTTGCGGATCGGCGCCAGCGGCGCCCGATCAGCGATACCCGTTTCGATCTCGCGTTCAGCGTCGACGAGCGCGTCCATACAAACGCTTGATCGTGGTTTCAGCGGAAAGAATCACGAGCGGCCGGCGGCGCTGATCAGCGATGCGGACCACAAGTTCCTCGCCTGAAGCATGAGAAACCAAAGATTGATTATAACGCAGGATCTAGCAGCTGTGTGTCCTCATCGGCGCTGAGAGGAGCAGTCGTCGCCCAACCGATGAGCACCTCCGGTGTCCGCGATGACCACCCTGGCCTTGAAGCATGCCTCCGGGCGTCGCGGGCTGGTGACGTTCTGGTCGTCTGGAAACTCGACAGGCTCGGCCGGACCCTCGTTCATCTGGTCAACACGGTGCGGGACCTTTCCAAACGCCGTGTCGGATTGAAGGTGTTGACCGGCCAGGGCGCGCAGATCGACACGATGACGCCGGCCGGCCGCATGATCTCCGGCATCTTCACGACTCTCGCCGAATTCGAACGCGATCTGATCCGCGAGCGCACTGTGGCTGGTCTCGCCGCCGTCCGCGCGCGGGGTCGGAAGGGCGGACGCAGGCTCGCTCTCACGAAGGCCCAGGTCCGGCTCGCTCAGGCCGCGGTGGCTCAGCGCGATACCTCGGTCGCGGCGCTATGCGACGAACTCGGAATTCAGCGTATCACGTTCTACCGTTATGTCGGGCCGGACGGCGCGCTCAGGCACACGGCAAGAGAGTTCTGGGCTTAGCGCCAATGGTGTTCAGTTAAGTGGGTATAGCACAAAATGTTGTATTTATTAACCCACAGTGTATGCTGCATATTGTGGGTGTGTGCCTTATCTGAACAGTGTTGGGCTTAGCGCAGGATTTCGCCCCCTCCTACAAACGACCCCAGAGACCCCAGATAGGCGGCAATATCGGGACTTGCGCCCATCCGGCTTGGCGCCCGCTGCGACGTAGTGTTTAAGCCGGCTTCCAATGAATGCCCGCAACCGTTGCTGTGCCTCGGCGTTCCGCCGCGAAACGCAGTGACAGGCGCCATACCGCGATCGATCGAAACCCCGCGAAGGCCGGGAGTATCGGAGAGGTCGATATCGCTGCGCTCCTTACGCCGAGCGGCCGCCACGCGGACACAAAGGGTACAAGAACTCTTCCCGCAGGCGCGAGAGCTTGGGGCGCAACGTGCGCGCTCCGGCCTGGTCGAGACCGGATCGACCGGCACGACGACATCGCCCTCGACCTGCAGTACGCGGCCCTTCGCTTCCGCTGCAACGCGGGCCCGCTATGCCTTCTGCGAGCAAAGATATCCGAGATCGCAGACGACCAGGGCCGCGCGCCCGGCTAGCCGGATGATCACCTCACCGGGCCAGCCGCGGCGGATCACAAGGCTCATTCCGCGTGTCCGAAAACCTCGCGCCGCCTTGGCACGGCCGCGAATCGCGGCCAGTTCGCCACCGTTCTTTCGACTGAGATTAATGTGGGGATAGCGCATTGGGGATTTTGCTCAAAGCGGCGGCGGTGCCGGGCGAGAAAGCCCCAGTAAAGCGTCGTGAGGGGGCAGGCGTCGTCGTCGCGTGCCTATGCAGCATAGCTTGTGGTGAAGCCGGTGATGACGCAGTTCTTCTACATGGACAAAGCCGACTCCGCGGAGGTGCGCCTGATACGGTTCGGGCGGCCCGGTCGCATTCTGAGGCCGAACACCGCCGCGCCACGGTTTTCGTCATGTCACTTCTCCAGATCGGTCGCCGAACCTCGGCAGGTCCACCGGCCCGCTGCACTCAAGCGCACGGTATCATGATGAGCTCGCGGCGCTCGGCCAGGGCACTTTCGATAGTCGACCAGCTATGATGCGAGCCGCCCAGGCCATGAATCATAAGCATCGGTCGGTCTGCGCTAACCGGATCTCAGATCCCGAAGCAGAAATCACCGGCCGCTCAGCTCTATGGCTGATTGGCAGGCTTCGCCAAACTGACCTATCCTATAATGGGTGGTATGTTCGCCGATCGCCTGACGTGGGGTGCGGGCGTGGTGTCATCAGCAGGTCGATTATCGTCACAGCGGTCGGAATACAGACGATTACGGCAAATAGGTACATTTGAACCCTCCTAATACCAGATCCCAATAACAAGAACCTATATATGTCTGTGCCCTTGCAAGGACCCCGCGGGCTCAAACGGCAAGGCACGGTAACGATCGCCGGAATGAGTTCTCCTCATCGAGATTTGGTATAACTTGATATTCAAAGCGACCAGCCCTCAGAGCAGATCGCTTGGCGATCGCTATAAGGGCAGCGCAGGCTTTGGATTTTCTGTTCCCGCGAAACCACCACGCACGTAGGGTGGATCGCGCCGAATGCTAGACTATATTGCGGCTAACTCGATTCAGATTTATAATTATACCAGATCCCAATAACAAGAACCTATATATGTCTGTACCCTTGCAAGGACCCGCGGGCTCGAACGGCAAGGCACGGTAACGATCGCCGGAATGAGTTCTCCTCATCGAGATTTGGTATTAGTCATCGCCACTGGTCCTAGCGGTGTGACGCAATCACTTGGTGCCCACGATTGATCCTTTCGATGATACGGTCGGGGCCGGCGGTCCAGACAAAGGGTTTGGGGTTTCGGTTGTGCTCACCGAGATAACGGTTGATCGCCGCCTGTAGGTTGACCAGCGAGCGGGAGACACCGCGCTGCAGGCGCCGCCGGGTCAGCGTGGCAAAAAAGCCTTCAACCGCATTGGCCCAGGAGCACGAGGTCGGAGTGAAGTGAAAGGTCGAGCGCGGATGACGGCCAAGCCAGTCTCGGACCTTGGGATGCTTATGGACGGCGTCATTGTCGAGGATCGCGTGGATCAGCGTGCCGGCCGGTACCGCGGCCTCGACCCGATTGAGAAACCGGATGAATTCCTGGTGGCGATGGCGCGCCATGCATTGGCCGATGACCGTGCCGTCGATGGTATTGAGTGCGGCAAACAGCGTGGTCATGCCGTGCCGGATATAATCATGGGTCATTGTCCCGGCGCGGCCCCTTTTCATCGGCAAGCCGGTCTGAGTGCGGTCGAGCGCCTGGATTTGCGACTTCTCATCGACCGACAACACCAAGCTATGCGCCGGCGGGTCGAGAGAGCCCGACCACGTCGCGCAGCTTGGCGGCAAACGCCGGGTCCTGCGACAGCTTAAAGCGCTGCACCCGGTGCGGCTGCAGACCGTGTGCCGCCCAGATCCGCTGCACCGAGCGCAGCCAGATCCGCTGCACCGAGCGCAGCGAGATGGCCTAGCTAGTGTCCGTCCATAAACGCATGTTTTTGAGCATGATAAGAGGGTGCAGGCGCGGTTTGGTCGGGTGTTGCGAGATGGCATTTCGCGCTGGCATGGCAGCTCGCGTGATAGGACCCGGTCAACGTGTAGGAGGCGGCGAG
>JAFATF010000332.1 GCA_019244045.1 Acidobacteriota bacterium | reverse complement strand
TACGATAATTTCCGGCTCATGGGAGAACACACAATTTTGAATATGACCAATGGGAAGGGAGAGAAACATACCATAGTTTGTCATCCACAAAGCAACACGGAATTCTTGAGCCCGATAGCGTTCAAAACAAACAACTATGCAATGTATTGTGTTATCGGGACGTTCCTCGTGGGGAGGGATAGATCCGGAAAATTGATTGGGGGCATTGACCTTTCCCGCTTGCTAGAGCTGAACCCCCATTGTTCCGTGCAATTTTCGATAGGCGAAGCGGGTGGCATGGTTTATCTGGAAAATGGTACTGCGGTGGCCCCGTGTCGTATGTTTGGTGCTCGGGATTTCGAAACCGGAGCGCTCGTCAAGTGCGCACCGTCCCCCGGTTCACTCGTGGATTGTGCGTGCTATGCGTTTGAGGGAGATCGTGGATGGTTTCTCATGACACTGCGAAATGGTGCGACCTTGACGAATTGGTGTATAGTGCTCAACTCTGAGGGAGAGATAATAAACTGGACGAGTGCCCCCGCTGGGAGTGATGGCTGGCTTGGTGAAATTCACGGAAATTGCACGTATGACGCTTCGCTTATGACGCCAACAAAGGCGGGGATTGTTCAGGTTGAAATCAAGAATAAAGAATTTACAGTGCTCAAAATCGCCAATACCGAGGGCTTTGTCGATGCGCAAACAAGGCTTCTTTCTGGAAATGAGTGGGAAATATATGCGGTAAAACCCGATGGGATTATGCGATTAGATTTCATATAAAAGCAAAGCACGTGCCATAGAGGGGGATGCGGTCTGCGCCACGACGACGGTCGTACCGTCCCGGGGGACATGCTTTACCGTAAAATCGCCTGGGAAGCCCGCAGAGGGGTGTTTCCTGTTTTGGGGGTTTGACCGGCAAGACCCTTTCCCCCACTCCTGGGGCTTCTGCGGGGCTTTGAGACCCTATCCTAATCTTTTTTGGGTTGCTGCCAAGCAACCTGCCTCGTGGCGAACAGCGGGTGTGCAAGCGGAACCGCGACGGATTGCAGGTCGCCTGAGGCGACCGTCGCATCCGGTACGGGTGCTGGCAATCCGTTGCGGTGGAGTGCGCTGAGGGCAGAGCCCTAAGGAGGGACGCCGCGTCTGCGGCGGTGTGACTGCAAGCGGCTGATCCAAGTTGCCCACAGCGGACACGGGTGTTCAGCGAGCTGCAGTCGCATTACGTGTTTGCCGACCGGTTTGGCCGGCCCGGCAAAGGCAACGACAAAGGCAAGGTTGAAGGACTGATCGGATGGGTCCGCCGCAACCTGCTGGTCCCGGTGCCGCGGGCGGCCAGCCTGGCGGCACTGAACGATCAGCTGCTGGAGGGGTGTCGCCGCCGGCTCGGCGATCGGCTGCGGGGTCACGAGGAGACGATTGGCGAACGGCTGGTCCGGGATCTGGCGGTGTTCCACGATTTGCCGCCGTCAAGCATCTGGTGCTGTGCCAGATCGAGCTCGGCTATGTACCCCTGTCGACGACCGGCGCGCTACTCGACCGGTTAACCGTTCAGAGCCGACGATCTCATGATGCCTCCCTTTTTGATCGCCTGGTGTATCGCAGACGCTCGCGAAGCTGAGTGATTTGCTCTTCGGAAAGATCGATTTGCCAGGGTTGTCCCTTGTCCATCATGCCGACGCCGTTGAGCGTCGTCACACGCTGACGCAGCCGCTCGAGATCGCTGTAATCGCGGTAGGTATGAACGCGCCGCTGCACATGATGCTCACTGGTCACTCCCGTCTGCCAGACGATCTTGAGCCAGACCTGGCCCGGCGCCCGCTTCTGATCGAGAACCACCTCGCGAATGATAAAGCGCAACAGGTGCTTGCGTTCGGCTGCGGTGGTCGTCGCCGCATGCCAGATCCGCGGCAGGTTCCGAAAAAACATGAGCATAAAAAATGTTCGCCCTTTATAGTATAGTCTCCACCATTTCCTTGCGCAAGTTTGTCCGCGCGAGATGAATATATTTCAGGGTCGTCTCCTTCTTCTTATGCCCCATCAGCTCCTGCAGGGTCGCAATGCTCATGTGCTTATCCGCCTTGTGGGCGCCGAAGGTGTGCCGCAGGGTATGGACACTCACCCGTTTGCGGATCCCGGCCTTCTTGACGTACTTGGCAACAATCGCCTTGACGGAAGAGACGTTTAAGGACGTGCCGTTTTTTGCCAGAAACAGCGTGTCGTCATCCAGAATGAGCTCGGTCGCCCGGTACCGGAGATAGTTTCTGAGTGCCTTGACCTCCTCCTCGACCAGGGGGATTTGCCGGTCCCGGCGTCCCTTGCCCTGGCGGACGGTCAGAAGCCGGTTTGCAAAATCGACATCCTCGAGCGTGAGGTTTGCAAGCTCGGAGAGACGAATGCCCGTCTGCAGGAAGGTCATGATGATGGCGTAGTCGCGCGGGTGCTCTGTGGCCTCGTACAGGAGCGCTTTGTACTGCTCCTTATAGAGGATGCCCGGCTCTTTCTCCTCGCGCCTGGCGCCCTTAACGGCGGCCGCCGGATTGGTCTGCAGGATCCCGTTCTCCTGCAGAAAGCTGAAGAACTTGCGGATGGCGGCGAGTTTGCGGGCTCGAGAGACCCCGGTAAGGGGGATGCCGGAGAGGTGATGGAGAAAGGCCTCGATATCGACCTTGCCCAGCCGTTTAGGGGTATCCCAGTCGACCCGGATCGTCTCGAGCCAGGCGGTGAACTGGCTCAGGTCATCCCGGTATGCCCGGACGGTCTGTGGGGAGAAATTCTGTCCCTCAAGCGCTGTGACGACTACATCTTTTGCGTGTGTTGTTGAAACTTCTTCCCTCATACGCTGTATGCTACACCCCGGGGGGCTTTTGGAAAAGCCCCGGAGCGGTTGCCAAAATCATTGGCTATAACGAGCAATATTTCCATTATAAGCCAAAGGGAGACCGGCCGCAACAGCCGCGCCGCGCCCCGGGCATTGGCTATAATGGATAGTTATAGCCAATGGATAAGAAAACAGAGATGCATTTTGAGAACCTGAGACCCTCAGGATTATTGCATAACCGACGACAGTGAAATTTGACGAATTTCGCTTGGTTAAAAAACACATTCGCGAGGATGCGCGGGCCACGAGGGGAGAGGTATGCCGCGATGCAGGCAAAACAGTGCGTATCAGCGTTGCGGTGCCGTCAACCGCCGGCTTCAATCGTCTATTGCCCGCGATGAGAGCAATTTGCCGTTGTCCGAGCCGATCAAAGGGGTGATCCTGACTCAAAACTGCCAGGAAGCTGGCGAATGTCGGTTAAAGCTGTTGCAGGTTCCGGTCTTCGTCGCCAAACTGCGCGATAGAAGGGTTTTCTGCCTCGCCGGCCCGCCGACAATTGCAACGCGGCGGCTTGCTCGCTGGCGGTGATCAACCGCTACTTTGCTGAACACACTGCAGCCCAAGCCACTTGTCGGACTTCCGGCCCTGAAAGTCAATCGTAGATACCAAGCGAATCGCAACAAACCAATAGAGGGTACAACCAATCTCTGCCACTTGCGTGTCGTAGGAATGAGATACTATGTTTGGGTTTTATTTGAACAACCATAGAACTGCCAGAAGGATAAAGGTTGGGGGAGCTACAATAGCGCATTCGCTAAGCTTTGCTTTCCTAATCACGGTTGTGGCTGCGTATTATCTTCTCCTGTTGAGCAATGGTACTTTCCAGCTCTTCGCTCCAGAGATGTTGGATAAAGCCTTTAATAGCATGCTGGTGCATTTGCTGCGCGGCGAATTCACCGTCGATCGCGAGGCCATCGGTTATGAAGCATTCACGCGCGATGGCAAAACCTACGCCTATTTCGGGATGTTCCCCGCGGTGCTGCGGCTCCTGGCAATGCCCATCATCGATATCGCGCAGGCCCACCTGGCACGCCTATCATGCTTGACCGCGGTGGTCATCTTTGTAGCCCTTCAGTTGCGGATGCTGCTGATCGTCCATCACAGCTTGCCCGCAGCAAGCCGCAGGCCTGAATTTCTCGCCGTGATGATGACAGCAACAGTGCTGAGCGGCCCCCAGCTTTACCTCCTGGGCGCGGCGATGATCTTCTTTGAGCCGATCTTCTGGTCGGCAGCAATGGGGGCGGCTTTCAACCTAATCGTTGTTAGCGCTGCATTCGACGGGCGCGACCTCAGCACTCGTGATTTGGTTTTACTCGCCACATTTGCAGGGTTGGCTCTCAATACCCGCGCCTCGATTGGTGTCGCCTTATATCTGGGTACGATGCTGCTCGGGGCATGGACGGTGTGGCTTCGATATGCGTCAGACCGGGGCACGCAGCAATTTTCAAGTCAAGCAACGCACCTCTTAACGGCAATTCTACCCCCTATTGCCATCCTAAGCTTGGGTGCAGTAGTGACTGGTGTCATTAATTTCGAGCGGTGGGGCAACGCATTGACTTTCGCAGATTTTCGATATTATGATAGGAGGCTTACTGCTTACCCGAACATTATTGAGGTACTTCACAAATACGGCGACTTCAACATCGGCCGCCTATGGATCGGCGCCCTCTACTACGCGACTGGCATTCCCTTCCTATTAAAGGCTGTGCCGCCTTTTACCGAATTTCTGCGCGCTCGCTTCTTCAACATCGAGTTCCCGCCGAATATACCCGTCCTCACCAACCCGCTTACCATAATTCTCGCATGCATCGGCCTTTACCGTGTCTGGTGGAAGCCCGGGCCTTGTACCTGGCACGTCGCCATTCTGCGTTTGTCTCTTCTCGGTCACGCTGCCGCCGTTCTTCTCATCTTCGCGGCAATATGGTTAAGTCTACGCTATCGATTTGATTTAGCGCCGTTCATGACCTTGGCGGCCCTCATCGGATATGGCTCCATTTCTATTACGGTGACCGAGCTGCCCGAATCTCGGTGGAAGCAGGTGCTTATTGCTTCGATCGGCTTGTGCTGTCTGGGTATTCTATCGAGCCACTATATGCTCCTTATCACGAAGGTGCAGAATTTCTCTTTACCGATGGACGTTCGCCTCACCCTTCTTCCTTTCGCGCCTTTCCTCCACTCCCTGTTCGATCAATAAAGTAATGGCAGTAATAGAAGCAGCAGGCTTTTTGTATCGCGGGATTCTCAAGACATGAAGGTTCAGGTTATCTAGAATAAATACGATCCCTACGCGCCGGCTGTCAGCATTCCGGTACTAATTGATCTTCTGGATAACTGGCAGTATTAGGCTTGCGAGGGCGCCGCGTCTGAAACCGGCTTTTATAAGTTAACTGAGGAGATCCAAAATAGGCTGGCGCGGGAATATGTCAAGCGCACGAGGCCGTATGCGGACACGGTGTGGGGGATAGGTGACTATTCCGATCTGGATACGGTCAAGGATGCGGGCTCTGTTGCAAAAATCGAAAAACGGCCATTCGACCACCTGATAAGCCTATGTTTTTCCAGCGTTCATGCAAGGCATTTTTGGAGGAAAATCAATTTTTGCAACAGAGCCCGAAAAACTGCGGCAAAATGGCGCCGCCGAAGGCCGCCAATGCGTGAACTCGCCTATTGATCGAAACAAGCCGCCATTTATGCGGGTGTTCAAGTCCAGGCGAGAAAGCCCGCTGGTGACGACCTCGGCGCGGTTTGGGAGACTGAGGACCTTGAGCAACTCGGTCAGCAGCTTGCCGGGCCCTTCTCGGAGGGCACGCGGAGGATCTTGACCCTGGCATCGGTCAGGTCGGCGACCGGCAGCAGCACAAACCGTTTGCGATCGATCTGGGCCGCGCAGGCCGGACATCCTGCTCCCAGGCAAAAGACATAGCCGCCCGTCCAGGTCTCGGTCCGTTCCAGGTAATGGGCCGTTACATCGGCCCCTTGGTCGGTAAACAAAGAGACATAGGCGGGCTCAGCGGAGAGCTTCAGGACCGTTAGCGACAGGGCGGCATCTTCCTGGTCGGTTGTGGCGGCCCAGTCCGTCAATGATACCATTGCCGAGGCATCGGCAGCGGTGGCTGTGTCAGCAATAATGGTTTGATGATTGAGAATATCGTCCATATGTTGTTTTCTCCAAATAAATACGCCATGGCGCAAAAGTTGATGGTGCGGTGTTCTGGTACCAGTAAGGTCAGCAGTTTTGTTGTAACTGCTCTTTGGTTCGGGTGGGTGTTCGATTAGCTTATTACATATAATATGTAATAGTGGATCGAACACTTGTGCCATCCCAACCGTATCGGCTCGGCAGCAATTGCCGAAACGAGCGTTACCGGTGTCGAACAACCGTCCGACAGTATTTAGGGAAATTGATCAAAACGGTGCAGAAACTCAAAAGCCCGGAGTACCCGGGCTTTTTGGTGAATATGACAATCGGAAAACCGCGCTTATCCTGCCTCAGCGTTGGCAAGTCTGAAGGCATGATCCTCCGGTAAGCGCCACATCTTGTTCTTTCGTAGCTGAGTGTACCATACTCTGATCGCCTCACTGACCAGACGACTATTCTTACTGTGTCATGAAATCCTCCCTATATAGTGGGGATGATAGGACGTGAAGGAAGACGGCCGCGCGCGGGCGAGGATCGGTTTGCGGCGTATCTGGATGAGATCGTATCGGTTCTGGGCCATGCCAGCCGGGATGAGCCGGCGCGGGCCTACTGCACGGGTCTGCTGCTGCCGGGC
>JAFATF010000314.1 GCA_019244045.1 Acidobacteriota bacterium | reverse complement strand
GAGACGGTAGCGGAAGCCATAGCGGTGAAGCCCGTGGCGCACGGCGATTTCCGGGCGGGTGTTGACGCTGCGGATGCCGGCCATCATCCGGCTGCGTACGGCGGGTTCGACTACATCAGCCATTGACCGCCAACCGCATCTGGGGTGAGGCTTCGTCTGTGTCGGTGGCGTCAAGCCATTCGCCATATGCCGGGCAAGCGCCTCAACGACCGGCACCACAACCGCATTGCCGAATTGCTTGTAGGCCCGCGTATCGGAAACAGGAATGATAAACGGGCTTTCGCCCGCTTTGTCGAAACCCATCAGGCGGGCGCATTCGCGCGGCGTGAGTCGGCGCGGATTGCGCCGGCGCTGGCGGATCAGAATCTCCGAACCATCCTTGTAGTAACGGGCGGACAGGGTGCGCGCGACGTCATCCGGACCGAACAGACCGAAGCCGAAGCCGTTGCCTTTTGCCCGGTGCTTGTCGGCATAGTCCCTGAGGTATTCCCAGAGATGATCCGAGAGCGTGTATTTCCTCGATACGCGGGCTTCTGCTTTTTCCGTATAGGGTTTTTCCGCCGGCTCTGAGCCGTCCTCGGGATGCAGAATGGAACCAAGCAGGGGCCCACGGAATGGGTCAGGGATGACAAAATCATCGAAGCTGAAATTGTTCCTCTCGCGAAACCCGATGATGAAAATTCGCTCGCGGTGCTGCGGTACCCACGAGCGCGCATCGATAACCTTCCAGTGGACCTGATAGTCGAGTTCGCGGGTGAGTGCGTCATGGATCACCTGGAATGTCCTGCCACGGTCGTGGTTCACCAGGTTTTTGACGTTCTCCAGGAGGAACGCCCTGGGGCGGTGATACTCGATAATGCGGGCAACATCGAAGAAAAGAGTTCCCTGAGCATCGCAGCGAAAACCGTGTGGCCGGTTAAGCGCATTCTTTTCGAGACCCCGGCAATGGAGAATGGCTGACAGGGAAAGCCGGCGAGCAACAGGTCGTGTTCGGGAATGTCGGCCGGCTGCACTTTCGTGATGTCGCCGGCAATTGGGTGGTCGCACGTGTAGTTGGCCAGTTAAGTTTTTTGCGCGTACTCGTCCCATTCGCAGGTGAATAGGCAGCGTCCGCCAAGAGGTTCAAAGCCGCGGCGCAGGCCGCCGATACCGGCGAAGAGATCGACAAAGGTAAAAAGCGGTCGCTCGGGTGGCGGTTTCTTGGCATCGCGGATGATGTCGTGGAGAAGATGGACAACCGCTTTTCGCGGCGTTCCCTCGCCCTTTTCCCAGCGGTAAAGCTGTCGGACCGAAAAGCCGCTGTGGCCTGCCAGGTCCTGGATTGAGATGCCGGCCTGGCGACGGAGAGCGAAGAATTCGGGCAACGGCGGCGCACGGGGCATGCAGGGTCCACGGGTATTTTTTTGCCATCCTGGCACCCGATGCCACAGACAACAATAACTTTCTTTAAAAGCTTATAGATAATAACATTACTCCAAGGAAAATTAATTCTTAGCGTCGGTTTCTTTGGCTTCTATAAATCTCTGTTCGCCTTATGTTCGCTTTGCTAAGTTGGCAGCATGGCGCTGCGGATAACCGAACTTTACCGGCCTGAGCTTTCCACGCCGTTGGTTTTGCGACTGTTCTTGTGCCGCGTCCCGGCGGGTTTTCCCTCGCCTGCCGATGACTACATCGATGAATTTCTCGACCTGAACAAAAAGCTCATCACCAACAAGAGCGCGACCTTTCTGGCCCGCGCCGAAGGCAATTCGATGCAGGGGGCCGGGATCTTTTCCGGCGACCTTTTGATTGTGGACCGCTCGCTTAAGCCGGTATCCGGCAAGGTGGTGGTGGCAAGCCTCAATGGTGAACTCGTCGTCAAGCGTTACGGTCTGCGGGATGGCAAGCCGTTTCTGCTCTCCGAAAATCCCAGCTATGCGCCCATCCCGCTTAACGAGGACCACGAATTAGTGATTTGGGGCGTGGTGGTGCATTGCATTCACACGATTTGAGGGCGCCCGCCGATGCCGCCGATTTTCGCGCTCGTGGATTGCAATAATTTCTATGTGTCGTGCGAGCGGGTGTTTCAGCCCTTTCTTGAAAACGTGCCAGTGCTGGTGCTGTCCAATAATGACGGCTGCGCGATCGCGCGCTCGAACGAGGTCAAGGCGCTCGGCGTGAAGATGGGGACGCCCTTCTTTCACATGCGAAAGCTCATCGAGCGGCATCAGGTGCGGGTTTATTCCTCGAACTACGCG
>JAFATF010000101.1 GCA_019244045.1 Acidobacteriota bacterium | reverse complement strand
TTGGTGACGGCATCACGATGCGCGTTACTAACACCACCGGCGCCGTCGCGCTTGCTGAGAAACTGCTTGCCGACTTCAAAAATGACCGGGTTATGCATTGAGCCGGAGGGGGAAAGAAGACGCAACAGAGAGAACCGTTTACCGGGTGGGCAATTCTGTTGATTTGTGATACAATCTGGAACAATTATGGTCAGATATACCGTGTGTTTTTATTGCACTAGAGAATATACCGGAGAGGGGAAAATATCCCGGCGGGATAATAAGACGGAAATTTGTGGTGTCTGCGCGGAGTTTGAAGCGCTCTGTGAGCTTTTTATCCAAAATATACAACAGCCGACGGAGACAGCACTTGAGACCTTCTACCAGATCCTCTCTATCGTTTAAGACCGCTCAGAGCCTAAACCTTTCCAAGGGAACCGCGTTTCGGGATATCGCAAAAGGCCACATAAACGCGATAAAGAGCAGGATAGGCAATTTTCCGGATCATTCTCGGATCCGGGGTTTCCCGCCCTTAGCGCTTCGTAAGCGGCCCTACGGACCTTTCTGAGGTACGAAAGCCCCCCAATCAGCCTCATTCCGTGGCTTTCCAGCGTTGCCACCAGCGCCGACGCACCGGTTCTGGGCGTTGATCGGTCAAGAGGGTCGTCAATTGCGCCTGTACCTTGCGCCGTTCCTCTTCGCTCGCATCGAGACGTTGCCTGAGATCCGCAATCACACTGTCCTTGTCACTCCGCTCCCGTTCGCGTTCCTGTTGCAATTCCTCCAGCCGCAGCCGTAAGGAAGCCATCTCACCGGCCGTCTCGTTTTGTCTCAAATGCCCGTTCTGAGCCTGATCCGGCGGAACGGGGGAGAAGACCCGGTGCAGTTCCGCAGGATCGATCGTCCAGGATCCGGTTATTTCATCCCGTGTCGCTGAGATCCGGCCGCTTTGAATTGCCCGGTGAATGGTTGCCTTGCTTTTCCCGCTCGCCTTTGCCGCCTCGCTCAGGGAATAACTCATGGCATCTCACTTCGTCTCATGAAATGTCTCGTGAACCGTCCCGCCCCTATATCACCCATGAATTGGTGGGCCAAGCCGGGTGTTTTGTTGATCGTCTCACCGCTTCAGCATGCCACCGTGCTCACTGCGGTCAAAAGGGGGCTTCGCCATGCTCATCCGGCTGTGCCGGACTGCGCATGGCTCCAGTCCCGGCCTTGACGGGCCGCTTTTGACCTCCGCTACGCCCGTTGGCCGTCCTGATCCCAGGCGACGGGACGGAGAACAGGCTTTACCAGCTCCGAACAAAGAACAGGAATTTACGTTATGTGGTACAAGGTCGGGCCCGACGCATTGAGTGAAACGAAAGATAGACGCATTGTCAGCTTGACCCAGCTAAAGGGAAGGCCCGATCCCAATAACAGATATCCACTCTTATATCCCCGAAGTTATCTCCTGGAACAATTCGGAGATTGGAACCGTTTCTACCCAACACTTGAGGAGGCATAGAATGCTGAAATGGGCTTTGTTCTTCTTTATCATCGCTATTATTGCTGGAATTCTTGGTTTTACCGGTATTGCAGCAGCATCCGTAACGATCGCCAAGGCACTGTTTTTCATATTCATTCTTATATGCATTGTATTGGTGGCTTTGGCTCTCTTTGTTGGAAAATCAGTCCTGAAAAGAAAGGGGAGAGCTGAAAGGTGCAGAGTAAAAACTTCATTTCGACCCCCTATGTTTCATTGTGATATAGTCGGACTAACTACGGATTGATAAAGCAATCTTTACAATCCCATACCTCATCCATATACTTATTTTCCTATGTTCATTCATACCCTTATTAAAACATCCCTGCTCTGGGTAGCAGGAAAAACACAGGCTGCGAGACGGCAGCTCACATCTGTCAGTATGGTATTTTTGGCGCCAGTGGAGTAACAGACGAGGGCACATTATCGGATTTGGGTATAAATGTTATATAAATCTGTGCCAGCTTTCTTTTGCGCTTGTGCCAGAGGCATTGCGCCAGAGTAGACTTGCTTGTGAAGGTAGTGCTCAACCCTATCTTTCTTGTTTGGTGGGCTTTTTGGCTTTGGCCAGAGGTTTTTTGTATCCATCGGATTTCCCAAGCTCGAACTTGTGAAATGATCCTCCTTATAGTCAGATAGCCGGGCATTCAGATATCCATATGCGACAATTTGTTCCCGTTTCGGCCTGTCCGTAGAGGCCGGCGGCCGAATAGCCTTTGTATCCTGAACTGCAAATGGAAGGCGATTGTCGCCTGAGTCACAACCGAATTAAGGGGCTGGGTTTGTTATTTCAAAAACATATGGTATACTACCCGTTACAAAATATCATATGGGAAAAGAAAATCAGCTAACAACATTACCACCACTCACCGAACTCAGGGAAAAAGCAGAGGCGCTGGAGAAACTCTCTGCAGAAAGATCTGCTCTCGCAAAGCGGATCGGTATAGCGGGAACCGTTCAAGCACATACCTCATTAGAAACAGCCGAGAGAGTCGGCCGCGTGAGAGCAAAACTTGAATTGTCATCGGAGATCTTCAGCCTGAGAGCAACCGCCCTGCATAATGAGCTGGAAGCGTATGAGAAGCACCTGCTATTATGGCAGAATGGCAACGTCGCGGCGAAGAGTTTACCGCGCTAAGCGGAGAATATTATCGAGAGAATGTCAAGAAGACTAAGTTTGTAAAGGCCTTCAGGGAATATAAGGCGTATGTCGATAATATAAAGAGACATCTACCGACAATGCGCGGAATAGAACGAAGAAGACAAGAAGAACGGGAACAGCGAGAGAGCCAACAGGCAGCAACTGCTGCTCCAACCACCGCGGTCGCAGCAGGCGATATCCTGGCTCACTGATGTCTCGGCTATGCCCGTGTCAGCACCTACGGTTAGATGCTCGATGCCCAGTTTGACCAGCTACGGATTTCCGGCGATTCGTGGCTGATGCGGTCGGTGTGGCCGGGCAGCAAGGAAAAATCCCGCTTATCGTTCGGTCTTCTTGAGCTCAGCCTCAGCTAATATGCGGCAGAACCGGTTTTGATTGCGCGTCGGGCCGTACAGCATTGCGCATCGTCCAAGCCTCATGCAGGCATGGCGGAGCAATACGCTCGACAGCAACTCCGGAGGAGATCGATGCCGACCAAAACACGGGAGAAAAAGACCAACGGAGACAGGGGGAATGCTCTGCAGAAGCCGCTACAGCTATCGGAGGAGCTGGCCGCGGTGGTCGGCTCCGGTTCGCTACCCCGGAGCGAGGTGGTGAGCAAGATCTGGGAGTACATCCGCGCGCACAACCTACAGAACCCGGAGAACCGCCGCGAGATCATAGCGGATGACCAGCTCCGGAGAGTCTTCGGCAAGGACAAGGTGACCATGTTCGAGATGAACAAACATCTCACCGCGCATCTGACATAATAGGACTGGCGAAATGGCCAGGCGGCCAGCACCATCCGCGATGGTGTGCTGGTTACTGTCAATCCCTGCAGACACTCGCGGTATTCGTGCCACGGCGATGCAAGGATCGCAGCGCTAAACGCCAAGACTGAGCCGCCCGAAAACTCCGCCACGCTCTATCGGTACATCCCTGACGCGCCAACCGCGAATACTAGTAGCCCTCGATGGAAGGTTTTAATGCCGCTGATTGCCAAGTACCGGCTGACCTGGCGCGGTTCCATCGTCGAACCTGGCACAGTCATCGACGCCTTGAACCCGAATGAAGACCGACGCCTCTTCGAGCTGCAGCGCGCGCACTCTGTTGTTTTTGTGCCGGAAGAAGGTAGCTCTACAGACCAACCCAGCAACTACACAACCCACATTCCACCGATGAGACGAGAATTTCGAGCGCACTTGCGACGATTACCGGTGAGAATGCAGTAGTTTATAGGGATCAAGCGGGACGGCGATGGCGAACCCGACGGGAAGGACAAGAGTGCACTGAGGCTTGGTTTCGACCGCCGTCATCGAGGCACGTCAGAATGTGGCTTCGGGCAAGCGTTCGAGCAAGTTGGTGCGGGATACCTTTCAAATTTCAAGATATATGCAACGGTGATTTGAGGCCGAAAATTGAGGGGTTTGAGAGACGGCCGCGAGGTCTCGAATGTTGCGCCTCGAAAGCCCGCCGTCGACCCTTTGCAGCCATTCGCGCCGGATTTATGCAGTCCTAACCATTGAAATCTAATTGCCCCCGCCACGGGCGCGAAAATTCTTGAAGCGGCAATGTCACTTAAAACTAAATTCACTGCATTACGTCGGAGGCAAAGAGGTCGCGTACCAGTGGACCTCACTGCTCCAGCATGCCGGCCTTGCGCAGCCCGGCAAAATAGGTCGATGCGAACAAGGCCTGGGCCTTGGGCACGCCCCATAGCCCGACCGCCCTCAAGCGGGCGATGCTCGAATAACGATCGTCCGGGGCCAGCCGCCGCGCTTCGGCGAGGTCGGCGGCAGCGTCCGCCAGGTCGCCTCGGAGAGCGTGGGCGGAAGCCAAGTGTGTCCACAGCCCTGGTACGGCCGCAATTGTACCGCGCGCCTTTTCAAACCAGACGATCGCCTCGTCGGGGCGCGATTGCAGCTCGTGGGCATAGCCTATCATCAGGTAGCGAAAACCGATGCTAGGGTCGCGCGGGCCGATGCGGATGGCTTTCTCGGCAAGCGGGATCACCTCGTCCAGCGAGCCGGTATAGAGCTTGCACCAGCCGAGGCCTTGCAACGCCCCGGTACTGTTGGGGTTTGATGCAAGTGCTGCCTCGAACTCGCGAACCGCATCGTCCCATCGCCCCTTGTTGCGCAGGACAGTGCCTTTGACATAGTGCGCCCAGAATATCCTAGTACCCGCTGTCAGGGCTTCATCGATAAGCTTTTCGGCGCGAGCAAGATCGACCGCTGGCGAAGGGGTAAATCCGGTGTTGACGCGGTTCACCAACGCGCCTGCAAGGTAGATCTTCGCCTCGGCGGATCGTGGATCGAGCCGGAGTGCCTGCTCGTACAAGCTGATCGCGTTCTGATAATTTCCGCGAGTGGGCGGCCTTCCAGAAAAGAATTCGCGGCCCCGAAAAACGTAGTCGAGCGCGTCGGGATGCTCGACCGGCCGACTGGCCTCAGCGACAACCAGTTCCAGGTTGAGCGCGACCGCAATCCGGCCGGTGATCTCGCTCTGCAATTCGAATAGATCGGTGATTTCGTGGTCGAAGCGCTCGGCCCACAGATGCGTATCGGTGGCAGCGTCGATCAGCTGGGCATTGACGCGGACCCGATTGCCGGAGCGTTCGAGACTGCCTTCGACCACATAGCGCACCCCGAGTTGGCGGCCGATTTGCTTGGCGTCAATCGGCTTGTTCCGATAGGTGAGCGCGGTGTCGGCCGAGATTACGAGCATCCCCGCCATGCGCGACAGGTCAGTCGTCAGATCTTCGGTAACACCGTCAGCGAAATATTGTTGATCGCGCGCGGCACTCAGATCAGCGAACGGCAAAACGACAATCGACAGCCGCGGTGCTGGGCGTGTCTCGTCGGACCCCAACGAGCGCAAATGCCATCCCGCAAGTCCGGCGACGACGAAGAGCAGAGCGCCGATGACGCCGGCGATCACGCCGCGCCGAGGCCGCCGTCGCGATGCTTGGGAAGGTGGCTCATCGGGGCGCGCCGAAACACCAGGACGATCTTGAAGTTGCTCGTCCGCGGTAATGTGCTCATCCACTCCATTGCCCGATGGCGGGAAAGCTATCAGCGGAGCCGCGGAGTTGGTCCGCACCACTGGCGCGACAAAGCGATAGCCGCGGCCGGGGATTGTCTGGATGCAGCTGCCGTTCGACCGCCCCTCGTCGAGAACCCTGCGGAGTGTCGCAATTTGCATATTCAGATTGATGTCTCCGACCGCCGTCGTTGGCCATACCGCAGCCATGAATTCGTCCCTGGATACGAGGTCTCCCGCCCGGCCGAGGAGCACGTCGAGAACCTCGAAGGCGCGCGAGCCGATCGCAATCGGCACGAATGCGCCGACCTCGTCACGCCGGTACAACGAGCGGGTCCGGCGGTCGAAACGGAATGCCTCAAACAGGAAGACGCCACCTTTGGCCCGCGCGTCCATCCCTCCCACGCGCCCCCAAATGTTCTGACATTTATCGCAATTTATAACTTTTTATGCCGGGCTCATAGCGCGCGTTGGTTGCGCGGGGTTTGATCGCCGGTTGGCCACACCGGCCGGATCAATAAACGGAGAGCGAAAGTGAACAGCTGGAACATTAAAGGAATGCTGGCGGCAGCGATCGTGCTCCCGGCGCTGAGCGGCGCAGCTTGGGCAGGAGGAAGCGACGATTTGGGATGCTCGAACGCGACGCTCAAGGGCGATTACGCCTTTTCCGTTCTCACTATCGTAGCAGCTGCACCAGTGACACCAGGCGTTGTGATCGGTCTCACTACGTTCGACGGCAAGGGCGGTGTCACACAGATCGATTTCCCTGGCAATGGCGGTACGGACCTGGGCTTGACGGCTTTCAGAACCGGCCAGACCGGCAGCTATACGGTCAATCCGAATTGTACCGGGTTCTCGACGGTCAATCTCGGCGCGGGGGTCGGGGTCACGACGAATGCCTTTGTGATCAGCAATGGCGGCCGTTCGGTCCATGCCGTCATTGCCGCGTTCACTGCGCCAGACGGCACACCCGCGACCCCACTCCAATCTCGTATCGACCTCTGGAAGGTCGGCTCAGAGCAGGAGCAGCAGCAATGAACCGCTCAGTTGCGCGACGGCACACGCCAGGCGAAAGGCGGCAAGGCTGAGCGGATCGCCTCGGGCTCTTGACATATTCGGCTTAGCAGCCCAGCGCCTCGCCATATTGTCGTAACGCGTGTAACTAAGATCGCGGCCGGGCTTGTTGCGCTCGGGGGCGGCGGGTCCAGCCGCGATTCAAGCTGATCACGCATAGGAGCGGCAATTTGTGCCTGACCGCTGTGTCAAGTTCGCCATTGCGCTGAGGGTCCGCCATAGCCGCCGGTGCAGATTTTCGAGCCCGAGAACCCGCCAAAACAGCTCTCAAAACTCATTATCGATTACCGCCTCTCATAAGGCGTTTGTGACAGTGTGCATAAATTAGAATTTCGAATGCTCGTGGTGCGCGAGCAAAATCAGAGTGTTGCGTGTTGCATAAATTAGGGTCGAAATTGACCCTGCACCCTGCAAAATAGGGTAATGGCAAAATAGGGTAATGCCATTTTCTCACGGCCGAAACCCGCATAAACCGGGGATTTTGCCACGGCTGGCAGCCCTGCAAAATAGAGTATACTCTAATTTGCATGAGCGCCGCTGTTTATATCCGTGTGTCGTCGCCGAAGGGCCAGAAGACCGACAGCCAGAGAGCTGAACTCGAAGCATGGCTGAAGCGGCATCGGCACAAAGCTGTCCGGTGGTTCGAAGACCGCGACAGCGCCACGAACCTTCAGCGGGAGGCGTTTCAAAAACTACAAGCTGAGATCTTCGCCGGTAAGGTCACGACCGTCGTGATGTGGAAACTCGATCGGCTGGCCCGCAGTCTCAAGGAAGGCGTCAATGTGCTGGCCGACTGGTGTAACCGCGGCGTCCGGGTTATCGCCATTACGCAGCAAATCGACCTGAGCGGCCCGGTCGGGCATCTGATCGCCAGCCTTTTGTTCGGCATCGCCGAAATCGAATTGGCACACGTCAAGGAGCGTCAGGCTGTCGGCATCGCTCTTGCGCGCAAGCGCGGCGCGTACAGCGGAAGGCAATCAGGCACAACCAAAGCTGCGCCCTCTCGCGCCCGCGCCTTAAAGAAACAGGGCCTCACCATTGTCGAGATCGCCAAGGCGCTCGGCGTGAAGGAGCGGACGGTTTACAACTATCTAAGCCGATCATGATGGATGAGTTTCGGCGGTATCTTATGCAAGCCGCAACCATTGATCGGACTGGTTCAAGCAAATTGCACGAAAGTCTTGATGGGATGGACGGCCCCCGCTCCCGGGCATCGATGTACCATCCGCCACGCGGCTTTGGCCGTCGTCCTGAAACTAAGAGTTGCTGCGCACGCGGTGGGTAATTATCGTTGATAACCCCGAAAGGGGAATCAAAAGGAGTAGGGATTATGACAATGACGCGTCGAAATTTCGTCAAAGCCGGCATTGGCGGGTTGGCGGCGCTCACTGTGGCGCAAAGGGTGTCTGGCGCGCAAAGCTCGGATGCCGGTCAGGGGATCGTTGTACTCGCTGTGGAGGGTTCCACTCTAAATGTCCCTTACATTAATGATTATCTGAGTGTCGGTGCCACCGTCTTTCAGTATTCCGGGAATACCATGGATTTTGAGCGTTTTAATGAGATCGATAGTTTTGTGGCTGCTAACCCATCGAAGGTCATTCTGGCCAAGTCCGTCAATGATATTCTAGCCGCTAAACAGGCGGGCAAAGTTGCCATCGTCGCCGGTGCTCAAGATATGTACCCGCTTGACCCATCGTGGGAAGAAGGTATCGTTCGCGACAACCCTCTCCAGAACGGTGCCAATGATTGGCTTGACAACCCGCCGCAAACACAACTTTCCAATTATTATGATAGGGGGCTCCGAATTGCCAATCTCGCTTATAATTTTTCCAACTTTTTTGGCGGGGGATGCCTTGACCCTACTACACCTCTGAGTCGGGCGGGCAAGTTTCTCGTCAGCCAAATGCAAGAAATCGGCATTCTGGTCGATACCAGCCATTCGAGCGACCAGACCAGCCTCGATATTGTTAAGATAGCAACCCGACCGGTTGTAGCTTCACATTCTAACCCCTCCGCGATAGTCGATAATCCGCGTAACATCAGCGACCGCGTAATCGAGGGTATTGCCAAAACCGGTGGCTTAATCGGCCTGAACGCGACGAACGCTTTTATACTTTGGAGCCGAGAAGATGCCCCCTATGCGGATACCGGCCCCTTTCCACCTCTGGCGACCATTTCGCAATATGTCGATATGATCGATTATGTCGTTCGCCTCGTGGGGATCGACTATGTTGGCATTGGTCCTGATTGGACCTGGGGCGACCCTGCCGACCACTCTGCTGCACCTGATCCTGCCAAATCATTCGTATATCCTCCCGAGATGCTCTACAATGAGCCTAACGGAGAGGATTTCGTCGCGAATTTCAGTGGAGTATCTGACCTCCCAGTCCTCCGCGCGGAACTGGTACGCCACGGCTACTCTCCCTTCGACATCGCCAAAATCCTCGGGGGAAATTGGATGCGGGTGTTCAGCCAAGCCTGGAATTCTTGATTAATGCACGAACGGGGGTCGGGATTGCTGTGTGAACAGACGGCTCAAGAGAACCACCCGCGCTGCGAGAGCGTAGAGCTGCCGTTTTTCAAACGTCGGGAAGGTAGTTCATCCGCAATTTCGGTGCAGGCTGGGCGCCATCAGAGCTTGTCCGGGTTCGGGGCTCTGTGATCACGCCGCGTGAAGAACGCGGCTGCGAAGAAGATCGAATTTGGCACGTCCGTACATTTGCCGTTTCAGCATCTTCAGCCGGTTGACCTGTCCCTCAACAGGACCGCTGCGACAGGGCGGCCCGAACCACCGCGACGTCGTTGATGATCCCGCTGGCAAAGCCGCGCAACACGGTGGCTTGGGTCGTCGCCAGCCAGCGATCGAACGCTGCCGCATCGCGCTCGCGCAGGATGCGATTAAACTCATTGACGGCTTCCGCTGCGGTGCGGATCTCGGACGAGAGAGCGGTGAGGGTGTCGACAAACTGCCGGTCGGCTCGCGCCAGCGTCCGGTCGGGGGTCGTGAAGGCGCGCGGCGCGTCGGCTCGACGGCACGCGCCACGACGGCAGCGGGCAGTCTCGGTCGCTGGCGGCGGCGTCGAGAGCGCGGCGCCGGATGGCCCACCACCGGACGATGTCGTACCCGCCCCCAAACCCGCGATCGCGCAATTCGCGCCACAGCTGGGCGCTGTTGCGGCATCCCTCGGCCCAGCGCCGCTCCACATACTTGCGATGCCGATCGAGCGCGCTCGACCCCGGAGCGCGGCGGTACAC
>JAFATF010000612.1 GCA_019244045.1 Acidobacteriota bacterium | reverse complement strand
GCCTCTTGATGGACTTCACTGTAGGAGCCGATCAACTCTTCCGGTATGCCGCTTTCCATCCGCAAGAGCTCGTACCCCTTGCGTTTGAGAAAGTAGACCTTTGGCGTTTTCCCGTGTCCGGGAATGGTGACATTGCCAAATGCGCCGACAATCCCCAGTCTTTCGTAGGCAGGCAGCACTGCCTCAGTATGGCGTGCACTCAACCCCGAGGCTTTTGCAAACTGGGCGATTGTCAAAAACCGGTAGCGGTGAATGAAGAATAACCCCAGTGCCAGCGCTGGTGTTAATACGAGCTTCCCCTCTGCCATTGGCTTCCCCGGTACGTACTACGACACCGGGTACTGTACGGGGCTCCGCCCGTTGGTCGAGGCGTCCCGACACCCGCGAAATCTCTCAACAATTTCCGTGTCTTACGACGGATCACACGCTCAGTTTTGTATGCTCGAAGCTGTTGCTTCTCACAAACAACCGGCACGGGCTCGCGCCGGCAGTTTTTCGGCTGTGCTCCGCCCTGCTCTCCGGTTTTCCGTACGGGACACTCGCAATCCGTAGCAGTCCGCCGATAGCGGGGGATCGGTGGAGGGGCTATTGTGATGACGTAATTTCCAGATCCTCAAGCGTTTTCCCGGCTGCAAGCTGTGCCTCCAACCACCGGGGGCGGTGTCCCCTGCCTGACCAACTTTCCGCCGGGTTATCCGGACGCTCTATGTCAAGAACCATTTTACTCTCGGCTTTGCTTTAACTGATCTGATAGCCCGGCGCTGCCCGGTACGCATCACCGTTTTTGAGCATGCCATAAATTACGCTTGCTATTCGCTGCATTAAACATCTGATCGCATGCTTCTTGGATTTTCCCTCGCTCAGTTTCTTCTGGTAATATGCTTTCCCTTTCGGATCACAGCGCAGGTTACAGATGGCGATCATAAAGAAGGCGCTATTAAGCTGACGGTTTCCACCATGGTTCTGCTTGAAGCGTCTGTTTTTGCCGGAACTTTTCTCAACTGGCCCGATACCGGCATAGCTGATAAATCCGTCGAGGCTGTGGAACCGTTCAACGCCGTTGGTCTCTGCGGTAATCCGTGCTGCTGCAACGGTATCAATCCCTGGAAAGCTCGTAAGATTTTTTCCGTTTCCTTCCAAAAGCTCAGCAAGCTGTTTGACAAATGTTTTTCTCCGTTTATTCATGCGTTGCAATTCAGCCTGTTTTTCTTTGAGAGTAAATGCAAGAATGCGCTTTTGCTGCGCATCAGCTGCCAGGCTCAACTCCAGCGTAAGCCGGTGCAGTTGGTTTCTGAGCCGGGTGCCCTGATTGGTTGCTTCTCCATAAAATTCAACTATCTTTTTCAGGAGCACCTGCTGCGGACGGTATTCCTGTTGGGTTATCATCGGCAGCTCAGAAAGCTTTCTGGTGAGTACCTCAGCAATCAGTTTCGCATCACGCTCATCTGTTTTCTCGCGGTTCGGACCGAAGGTTCGCCGCTTCTTGGTGAAGAGAGTATTAACTTCATATACATGAGGATAGTTACGGATGAGCTGGCCAATCAAGGCATGGCCATTCCCTCCCCTCCCTTCCACGCCGAGTATGGAACGCTCCTTCACCGGCTCAATAGTTCTCAACCACACTAAAAATTGCTGAATACCCGGTTGTGAGTTCTCAAACTGTAAACTGCCCTTCTCATCTTCAAACCGGTTCATTGCAAACGCAGTATGCGTTCCGGGGTGTACATCAATACCAACATACGTTGCACGGTTACGATCAATGGCTCTGTGATTATTCATGTTCTCTCACCTCCTCCTCTGCCAAGGAGTGGCAATTCGTCTGGTTGAATGAAGCTGAAATCCTATGTATTCAGGCAACTCGTTCTGAAGATTTCAGGACGGTGCAACGCTCTATTTGTCGGGCTTCACTCAGAAAAAAGATACGGATGGCGGCAGTCCGGATAGCGTCGGATCAGTGTAAATGCACTGTCGAAGGTTACGGTTAGGCCAATCCACCCCTCTTTTTTCAAACTTAGCAAAAAGTCGGTTCCAGTTCTGTATTATAGGTAACTGAAACCAGACGAATAGTAACACATAGGGTTACGGTATTTGGGTAAAACAGGCTGTCGTTGATTTCTGACAACATTCCGGTCTGTCCCGCGTCGACGACTGCCACGTTCCACCATTTGAGAAATTTTACTCAAGCTGACCTCATACCCGGCACGGCTGGCAATGCGGCGAAACTCCGCCATTCTACTTTGTACCGGTTCATCAAACGCCGTCTGTACCTTGGTCAATAACTCCTCGAGCTCCTCATCCGTCAAACTGGCCAAGTCAATATCCGCAGCCGTCTCACTTCGCGCCATAACGCCGTATCCTTCCAAAACATCAAGGCTGGCGTGTATCGCGCAAAAGTCCCCATCCTTAAAGTCAGTTTCCTGTTACCTTGGGATACGTAATCGCCGAAAAATGGTTAAAGGCTGGGAGGGTATTTAGAAGACGCATCAATCAGATCAGTGTCGGATATCTCAGTCTCGAGGATCTCAGTTGACGGAGGTTTTGGAGCATCGGGGTCTACAGGAAAGCCAAGCTCCGTTCTGTGCTTTGCTTCATCATATGGCGTGTTGCTTTTGAGACAGCAGTAGAGAACGCTTGCTAACTTGCCTGCGACATTTCCGATTGCGGTAATCGGTCTCATGCCACGGGCAAGGAGGCGCTGATAGTAGATGCGAAACGGGGTTTCCCGCCTGCTTGGAAACATTAACATCATCGCCATGAGGCCGAACACCCGTCGACCCATGCGGACGCCGTCAGGGGCGAGGTGGCTGGAGTTGAGGGATGTGCCGGATTGTTTGATCTGTGGAAACCAGCCGACGTAGGAGCGAAACTCGCGGTAATTATGAAACCGCTCAATGTCGCCGATAACGCCAATAAGGGTTGCTGTCCAGATCGGGCTTTTGACCGGCAGGCTTTCAATGATTGGCGTATAGGGATGTGAGGCGATGAGCTGGGAGATGTGGGTCGTCAGCGCCTTCTGGGCTTCCTCCAAGCTGTCCAGCTGGCTCACAATCCATTCCTGGCGCCACCGGTGATGGCTGACGAGGGGCACACCGACAGAGGTTTTCGCAAGCCGCAGCAGTTCATCGGCGCGTTTCGTATGGTGGTACGCCTTGCCGTCATGAAGCGCCTTGGCAATTTCTTCAACCGATGCGCGTTTCAGATCCTGCGGGGTTGGATATTTCTTAATGAGGCTTCGTACTGCGGAGCCCGTGACGCTGTTGGTAAAAAATGTTTTCAGTTCCGGAAAGGTGACGGCCAGAATTTGATGTAATTGTGATTTCCGGCGGTTAATTTCCTTGCCAAGTTTGCTGTGGTCGCGCGTCATCAAGCGTAAGAGGGTGGCATCAGGGCTAAGACGCTGCACAGTCTGAATGGAAAATTCTTCGCCAACCCACTCATGGAGAAATCCCATTCTGGCCATAAGCCGGGCGTCCATATCATCAGTTTTCGTCTCTGAGCCATAAACCTTTTCGCGATACTCTGTAACCGCAGCATTGTCGACTTGCAAAAGTGTATAACCTTTTTCAAGCAAATACGTCTGTAAGGTCAGGCCGTAGTAGCCTCCGGTTGGTTCGCAGAGGATAAGAAAATCAACAGGCGTTGGTGAGAGCTTGTCTAAATACCGTTGCAGTTTGCTAAATCCTGTTGCGTCACTTGAGAGATGCAGAGTTTTCGCCCGTTTCCAGCTGTCAGGATACCGTTTCGTATTAAACAGTGCTCCGGGACAGGCACAAGCAACGTGTGTGCGATAACCGATATCTATCCCAACAAAAATCTGGTGAGTTGGTGGAATGGATTGGCTCAGATAGCCTGTGCGTTGCGTTTCAGATGTTGTTATTGATATGCGAATTCACCTCCTCTCTCCGGGGTTTTGCCCGTAAAACCATAAAAAAAGACGCAGTCTCTACGGCAAGCCAGCCACATGTGCGCACGTTACCTTTCGAGGTCGGCATGATCGCCCCACTGTTCTTCATCAGCGCTTTTTGTGGCGGCGCATCACATTCGACGAAGAGGTCAAGGAAAATACTTGCCTCAAACAGGGAAAAGAGGCTCGCGTCTGGAAGTTGGTGGAAATTGCCGATGGCGGCGATCTCCTGCGGTGATGTTATCGGCTCATGCGGTCAGATCAAGGATTTGCTCGGCGGGGGCGACATTCAGGGTCCTCCAGCCGTCGACTTTGCGCAGCGTGATCT
>JAFATF010000051.1 GCA_019244045.1 Acidobacteriota bacterium | reverse complement strand
TGTCTGAGGCTGTGTGCCACGTGGCACACGACTTGTCGGATCATTACCGTACCCTCGTCGAGATTCACGCAACCCCGTCTTGGCTCTGGTATGCGCTTGTAGAGAAAATGCTTGCCTCGGAGAGCGGCTGGACGGTCAAAGAGGCCCACGACCAAGTAGCGAGATTCAAGGGATTGCCGGTCGATTATCCCCAGGAAAGGCGGATGCTTTACCTGATGCTGAGATTCGTCGAGCTGGCGCTGATGCTGGCGGCAGCGCTTTGGGTTTAAACGCTGACGCAGCTAAACGCAATCCCAATGCGACCATCCGCTATCGAGCTGCAAGACGGTCCCGAAGCGGTGCCTGAGCCGGGCGAACCATATCCGCCTGGCACAAACCTTACAGCGTTTCATGCGGTTCATGGATTGGCGTCGAACCAGCGCATTGCCGAGCGCTCGAAAATAAACGCCCCGCCGGCTGGTTGAGCAGCCGGCTCATTTTCCTGGCGCAGCAATTCCAATCTGACATGCAACGTAACGAGGACCTGCGCGCGCGCTTCGTAGTGGCGGAACACTTCCGCCCATTGCTGCTTCGTGGCCATTCAAAGTGTCAGCCTGAACCTGGCAGTCCGCTGCCTGGTACGAACGAGCTTCAAAAGGCGGTTACTGACCCGGGCTGCACAGAACTAATTGGCACGCCGAAGACACCCCCCACGAAAGCTTGAAACTGCCATTGCTGTCCATCTCGTAGGTTGAGGGTTGAAGCAACGGCTTCACCGACCTTCACGCCCGACGAATTCAGAAGATCAAACGTTATCATGCAGGTTTGCAGGTCGCGGCCCGACTTGTTTGTAGCGATGCCGTTTATTGCGACCACCTGGCCGGCGCCGTTGTAGGACAGTCCGGTCACGTCCACCGCCACATCGTTTGCTTCAAAAGGTTCCGGTAGCGTTAGTGTTATTTTCGAGCAGCGGCGCAACCGCTTACAAAAAGAAGAATCAACGACAAGAACATGCCGACATAAGGCGCCTTGTTCATGATTCTCCTAATATTCCAGGGACTGACTTGATGGCCAGCCGCAGATGGAGCCATGTACACGGTGCGGCAAAGTTTGGTGAGATTACGTCACCCAGAAATATCAGCAGTTCAGAAGGGCCAGGTCCAGTCGCGGATCTCGGGCGGATCGATGCCGTTTTCGTATTCGTATTCCTGGTGCCGCAGAATCTCATCCTTCAGCCATTCCTTGACGTGTGCGCCGGTCGCCTGCAGCCCAGGCACCCGATCGATAACGTCAACTGCCAAATTGAAGCGGTCCGTCTGATTTTCGATCGCCAGGCCCAGCGGAGTGTTGATACTGCCACGTTCCTTGTAACCGCGCACATGCAGATTATCGTGATTGGTCCGCCGGTAGGTCAGCTTGTGAACCAGCCACGGATAGCCGTGGAAATTGAAGATAATCGGCTTGCCGGTCGTGAAAATACTGTCGAAGTCACGATCGCTCAGGCCGTGTGGATGCTCGTTTTGTGGCACCAACCGGAACAGATCAACCACGTTGACGAAACGGATCTTCAGGTTGGGAAATTTCTGACGCAAAAGCGCCGTGGCCGCCAGGCTCTCAGTGGTTGCGACGTCGCCGGCGCTCGCCATCACCACGTCGGGTTCACCACCCTGATCGTTAGATGCCCATTCCCACATTCCGATGCCCTTGGCGCAGTGGCGGACCGCATCCTCCATTGCGAGAAACTGCAGATGGGGCTGCTTGTCAGCGATGATGACGTTTATGTAATTGATGCTGCGCAAACAGTGATCAGCCACACTGAGCAGGCAATTGGCATCCGGCGGCAAATAAATGCGGGTCACCGCCGCGCTCTTGTTGGTGACCACATCGATGAAGCCCGGATCCTGATGGGTAAAACCGTTATGGTCCTGGCGCCAAACGGTCGAGCTGATCAGGATGTTCAGTGAGGAGATCGCTGCGCGCCAGCGCACTTCGCTGACGCATTTCTCCAGCCATTTCGCATGCTGGTTGACCATTGAGTCGATGATATGTGCGAATCCCTCGTAGGTATTAAGCAGCGCATGCCGCCCGGTCAGGACATAACCCTCCATCCAACCTTCCAGCGTATGCTCGCTAAGCATCTCCATCACCCGCCCATCGGGCGATAAGTCAGTCCCGTCAGCATCCCGTGGCAGATACTCTTCCAGCCAGGTTTTGCGCGACGCTTCGTAAATCAGGGTCAATCGGTTCGACGCGGTTTCATCCGGGCCGAACACCCGGAAATTACCCATGTTGTTGCGCATGACGTCGCGCAGGAAACCGCCGAGTATGAAGGTGTATTCTGTTCCCGCGAGGTCGCCGGCTGCTTGACCGTGACTCCATAATCACGAAAATCTGGCAGTCGCAGCGACTCGCGCAACAAGCTCCCGTTGGCACGCGGATTCGCGCTTATCCGCCGATGACCGGTGGGCGCCAGCTCGCGGAGTTCGGGAATCAGGCGACCGCTCGAATCGAACAGCTCCCGCGGCCGATAACTCTCCATCCAATCCTGCAGAAGTTTGAGGTGTTCACGATTTGCCGGGATATCGGCTATTGGCACCTGATGGGCACGCCAGAAGCCCTCGATAAAATGGCCATCCACTTTCTTCGGTGCAGTCCATCCCTTGGGACTGCGCAGAATCAGCATCGGCCATCGCGCAACCCCGGTTGTTCCATCGCGGCGCATCGCGGCTTGAATTCACGAATACGATTCACGCAATGCTCCAGAGTTGCCGCCATTGCCTGATGCATTTCGGCGGGCTCTTCACCTGCAACCATATAAGGGTCGTAGCCATAACCGCGCATCAGATGCTCAAGTTCACGCGGTTCAATGCGCGCCAGAATTGTGGGATTTGCGATTTTGTAGCCGTTCAAGTGAAGAATGGGCAGCACTGCACCGTCACGACTGGCGTTCAGAAACTTGTTCGAATGCCATGAAGTAGCGAGCGGACCAGTCTCCGCTTCGCCATCACCAATCACCGCCACGACCAACAGATCAGGGTTATCGAAAGCGGCGCCGAACGCATGCGATAGGCTGTAGCCAAGTTCGCCACCCTCGTGAATCGAGCCGGGCGTTTCAGGTGTGCAATGGCTGCCGATACCGCCGGGAAACGAGAATGATTTGAAAAACTTTTGCATCCCGGCCTCGTCCTGGCTGCGGTCGGGATACACCTCCGAATAAACTCCCTCCAGATAGCTGTTGGACAGCACGGCGGGAGCGCCGTGGCCCGGACCCGAAATGTACAGGACGTTGAGATCGTACTTTTTGATCAGCCGGTTAAGATGCACCCACACGAAAGTCTGGCCAGGATCAGAGCCCCAATGGCCCAACAGTCGTGCTTTGATATCCGCGGGCTCGAGCGGCCGTTTCAGCAGCGGATTGTCCCTCAAATAAATCATGCCCACGCACAGGTAGTTGCAGGCGCGCCAATAGGCATCCAGTCTGCGCAGCTCATCAGTGCTCAGAGGGGGCTTGGACAGCGAGGAGGGAGCCTCGTTAGCCGGCATCGGATTTTCACCTTCTGGAGATATGCGGTTAAGGCGGGCGCTGCCGAGCGGGCAGCGTTTCCAGCCGTATCAATCCAGTTTGCGCCAACCGAGGGCGCTATTGAAGGCTCAGCGACGGCTGAGGCGCTAAGTGACTCGGGCCCGCGGTTCGCGCCAATTCTGCATAATCGTGCCCGGCCGTATCAGTTCTTCCAATCATCGAGTAATCAGAGAGTTCGGGCTGCAGGAGGGCGCGGCGTGCATTTGTTCACCTCGTCCACCACCCAAGACCGATTGGCGGGCCACAAGCGTGTCAAACGATGGGCTAAAATGATGTTCTTGCGGCCCCCGGCTGGCGGACCGGGTCAGGGGACCATCAGCGTTTGCTCAATTTGAGCGTTCAGTCTTTCCAGAAATCCTTG
>JAFATF010000015.1 GCA_019244045.1 Acidobacteriota bacterium | reverse complement strand
CGCGAATCGGCACGGATACGTTGAACGCAACGTACTGCACGGAGATCGTTACGTGATTGAGGGTCTGGACCGCGTTATTCCGAATGCCAAGGTTTGCGTTGATGTAGAAGCAGAGCGGTTTTTGCAGCTGTTCGTTTCGCGACTTCGAGGTAGGTAGGCCGATTCGGTCGGGTGCTCTTAACTTTTGGCGGCGTTCAGAGGGTGAGTTTCCCGGCTGCGCTGACTGGAATGGGGTCCCCTTAAGGAGCAACCATGTTCACGCCACAAACTTTGGCGGCCGCCTTGGCGATGATGATAATGAGCGCCATCTGTTGGGGATCGTGGGCGAACACCTATAAAGGCGTCAAGAACTACCGCTTTGAGCTCTTCTATTGGGACTATGCGGTCGGCATCTTTTTGATCTCGCTGATCCTCGCCTTCACCATGGGTAACACCGGCGGCGGTTCCTCGAGCTTCCTCGCCAACCTGCGTGGGGCGGACGGTTCGAATATTGCTTATGCCTTAGTAGGCGGAGCGCTGTTCAATCTTGCCAATTTGCTGCTGGTCGCCGGGATTGATATGGCGGGATTATCGGTCGCTTTCCCGGTCTCAATCGGTATCGCCTTAGTGGTCGGCGTGGTGCTGAGCTACGTTCAGCAGCCAAAAGGAAATGCATCGATGTTGGCCGCCGGGATTGCGTGCGCACTCATTGCCGTCATTTTGGATGGCAAAGCTTACGGCAGCCTCGCCCGAGGCAAACATTCTGTCTCGCGCAAGAGCCTGGTCACGTGCATCGTTTCGGGCATTCTGATGGGACTGTGGGCACCCTTCATGACTCATGCCATGACTCGCGGCAACGCGCTCGGCCCGTATAGCGGAGCTGTATTCTTGACGCTTGGTGCATTGCTCTCCTGCTTCCTATGGAACATCTACTTTATGAAACATCCCCTGGTGGGCGAAGCAGTGAGTTTTCGCGGGTTCTTTCTGGGCCCGCCCGCGGGTCACGCTTTAGGCTTATTGGGAGGCTTCGTCTGGGGAGTCGGCACTGTCTTCAATCTTGTAGCCGCCAATTTCACCGGAGTCGCCATTTCTTACGCCATTGGCCAATCGGCGCCCATGGTCGCCGCGCTCTGGGGAGTGCTGGCGTGGAAGGAGTTTGCCGGCGCCGGGGGGCGCGCCAGGACATATTTGATCTTCATGTTTGTTTTCTATGGCCTCGCAATATTCCTGGTAGCGCGCGCGAATGGCTAGCTTTCTTCCTTAGCCCATGCCAGACTTGCGGTTTAACCCGATGCGATTACTACTTTCAAATGCAGGTCACAGTTTTGCTGGTCTCTTATTTCGGACACTACCCCCGAAGGTAGGCCCCACGGGCCCGAGCGGCTCAAGTACAGATGGAAAGCGGCTTTTGCGGCGCTTAGGCCATAGTTTCATTGAGAAGAGATCCCGATCTCATACCCGCCCGAGATCATTTCTCGCTTGGCGTTCTGCCGCGGACTGGCGGACAGAGTTCCGTTACCTCGAAGCCACGACCTTACACGGGTGTCTTATTTGCAGTTCGCAGCAGCGGTAGGGCAAATTTCCCCGTTCTAAGACTATGTTTGGAGGTCCAGGGCGTGTGCCCGACAGCGACACGACTGCTCGGGTTTCGCTGACGGAATGAGCGTCAGCATTGCTCGCCCGCCGGTCATTTGCGGAACTGGCACTAAGCTTTCGTCCTTTATCCAATCCCGCGTGTTTTGGTGGATCGCGTATTTTGCGCAACGTTCGAGTCGGAAACTCTCAATCCAGCTGCCGTAGTCCGGATCTCCAACACAAGACATCTCGGGAGGCGAAAAGCCCTCTCAAAGCGAGGTCGAAGGAAACTATCTGTACAGCCATTTTGACCCTCGATGTTGTGCAAGTCGTTGCCCATGCGCGTCAGACAGTGGTCTGAATGTGGAGGAACTGAACCATGCCTTCAGGGACATCAAACGACGTATCGCTATCAATGCCTAGGCTTCCTAGGATCCGGACGTTGACCCGGAAGGAAAGGCGCTCTGTAGCGTGCCTTCTAGGCGGAGAGGTATTGAATAGTTGGCGAGCGCGGGGGCAGACGCGTATACCGCCTGGAGTAAGGCTGCCGCCCACATAGCGCACTACCATGGTTCGGCACAAGGGTACAAACGAGAAATTGGCTCCGAGCATGGAACCAGATATTCGATAACTTCGGCTCGGCGGGACAGGGGTCATTGACATGGGCCGTAGAATCGGTGGCTCAAAATCGTGAGCGGGGACGGCGCGGTACAAGGTTCCGGCTCTTTCGGGAGCGTCTTAAGCCGTTGCTAGATAAACATCGCGCACGAGAAACAGAATCGTAAGTAGCCACATTACGGTGCTGACGTCCCGAAACTTGCCCCCGGCCACTTTAGCGGCTGTATAACTGATGACCCCCAGGCTTAAGCCTGTGGCAATGCTGAACGTCAAAGGCATGGCTACTACGGTTACGAAGGCGGGGAAGGCTTCGGAAAAATCCGGCCAATCGATTCTCGACACTGACTGCATCATCAGTCCACCGACGACCAGCAAAGCAGGTGCGGTAGCAAAGGCGGGAATGGCAGCCGCCAAAGGTGAGAACAGCAGTGCTAGCAGAAAGAGGGCGGCGACGATGAGATTGCTCAATCCCGTGCGTGCTCCCGCAGCTACTCCCGCCGCACTCTCGATGTAGCTGGTCACCGTAGAGGTTCCCGTGAGAGATCCAACCACAGTCCCAATCCCATCGGCTAACAAGATTCGGCTTACGCGGGGAATTCTCCCCTCTTTGACGAACCCTGCCTGTGTACACACACCCATGAGCGTGCCGATATTGTCAAACAGATCTACGAAGAGAAACGCGAAGACAATTTCCCACAAACCCAGGTGCATGGCGCCGCGCAGGTCAAGCTGTAAGAATGTGCCTCCGGGATGGGGCATGGATAAAAATTGTGCCGGCCTCTGTGCTACGCCGCGAAAGATACCAAACAGGGTTGTTCCCAAAATGCCGAGGACAATACTACCGCTCACCTTGCGCACGACAAGCGCGACTGTAAGCAGAATGCCGAAACAGGCAGCCTCAACTTCGCGATCAGAGAAGTTGCCCAGACCAACAAAGGTTGCTGGGTTGGCCACGATTAACTTGGCGGTGCGCAGGCCCACAAAAGCGATGAAGACCCCGATGCCGGCAGCGGTAGAATGCTTCAGGCAGTCGGGAATGCCATTTACAATCTGCTCTCGAATGCGCGTGATGGTGATCAAAATGAAGAGGGTGCCGGAAAAGAAAACGACTCCTAATGCAGTGCGCCAGGGTACATGCATTGCGAGGCAGACCGAATAAGTGAAGTAGGCATTCAGCGACATGCCGGGCGCAAGAGCGATGGGGTAATTCGCGTAGAGGCCCATAACCGCGGTAGCGATGGCCGAGGAGATGCATGTCGCAAACACTACACCTTCGGCAGGCATTCCTACCTGCGATAGGATTCGAGGGTTGACCACAATAATGTAAGCCATCGTCATGAAGGTTGTGACGCCGGCAACCAACTCTTGACGCACTGTGGTGTGATTTTCTGACAAGTGGAAGTAGCGATCGAAGACCGCGGGCCTCCTATGTTGCGGGGCAAGGGTCGTTATCTCAGACAAAGGCATGCAAGCCAGCAACTCTAGGTGGGCAGCGCGCGAGAAGTCAACCCCACTGCTGGCTTCTACACTTCACTCCCGGCGGGAGGGGGGCGCAATGGCGATAGCGCTTGAAAGCTTTCCCCCTTGCCAGTTGGTTTGAATCGCCCCACCAAAGCCATCACCCATAGTCTTCACTGGACATGGGCTGCAAAGCGGCAGTGCCGAGTTAAATTTTGGCCTCTCCGGATCGCCCGAGCGGAGGCCGATCGCGACAGCGGCAGAATTGGCCGCCGCCATCCAGGATAATCTTCTGTCCCCCGGCGTGCTGCAGACGGTGCTCCGCAAAGCTACGAGGAGGGGCTTATGTTTTCCCTGCCTGAATCGCGAGACAACCCAGCCGCGTCTAAGAT
>JAFATF010000006.1 GCA_019244045.1 Acidobacteriota bacterium | reverse complement strand
GGGAAGGAAGCGAAGCGGCCGATCTGCTGTACGGCTTGGCAGCTGAGTATCCGGAGGGTGCCTATATTCATACCCTCGGAGAGATGGACCTCGCAGACGGAATCGAGCGGCGGCGTCTGATTTCATACCTGCACACGGAGCCGCAATTGCGCGCTCTTGAGAACGTCCCCGATGATCGCGTTCTGGAACTCGTCGCCGGCTATCCCCGGGTCATTAACCGGTGGATCGCTGAAGATGCGCGCGACACGGCACAAACCTTCGACGGGCTGGAGCAACTGGCACAGGACGCCCATACGTTTCGTTATCGCGATCTTGAGAAGCTGCTGCTCGATCTCAAGGGTGATCACCGCAGGCTCGCTGCTCGCATTGCGTTGACCCCACTGGTTGAGGCCCTCGATGTATGGCGAGCACTTCGGCCCATTGTCCTTGCCAATCTCGACCCCAATGCACTTGACGACTTGAGACTTAGCAATGTTCTAGACAAAGGCGGCACAGCGCCGAGATTTGGTCACCCAACACGTCGGGATGCGGCCCGATCCTTTATGGATACACGCCGTCCGGAGGCGATCAGAGCTGAGGCAGAATATTTAATTCCCGCGCTCGCACGAGCTGTCGTTGCGATCGACACAAGCACCCTTTCTTTCGGTGAGGCATTGCGTGGGCTCCGAGATACGGCCGCGCAGTACAATCTCGGTGTTTTGCTATTGGCTCTATGCGAGGCGGCACGGACTTTCTTTAGTGAGCGCCCTTCTTCACCGGCGTCCATAATTGAAGGCGTTCAACAAGCTCGAAGATCGGGCGAAGCTGGCCTAGGCTTGGTTCTCTCTGCTGGCTTGCTCAACACGCTGGTCTATGCCAAGGCCGAGGACGATCTCGCCCGCCGCGACAGCCTGCTCGATGAGCTGCGCGTCCTTGCCCGCACCTATCCAGACGATGCCGCTGTGCGCGATCTACTAGCATTGCAAAATTCTTGATTTATGAGAGGGGCAGGGCGTCGGGCGGGACGGCGTGCGTATCCAGATTTTGTGAGCGGCGCGACGAAGGAGAAAAATCCAGCGAGCAGTATTGGTGCGGCGATGCCGCCCCGGCGCGGACAATCAAAATCGGCGCTGTTCGGCGTTTAGACTTCACAGGCCGGATTGCGACTTCACGAAGTCTGCAAATCGTTTTCCAGAATACCGAGTTATGCGACTTCCGGTGTGTTTCACCGAGAGCGGTGGGACACAAAATATTGATTAAGCGGCCACACCGATTGCCGATTCTGAGGCTTAATGCCAGGCCCTTTCAGTGCTGTGGACATAATGCGCACACCTGTCAGTTAGCGCAGCACGGTCTCTCTCCGGACAGTTCATCCGTCGGCTTCGTCAATATCCGGGTATTGCGGCGGAGGTTTGCCCACAATAGTGAGCACTCTCGGATAGCGTGTCCTTGGCACTTTCTCGCCTAACCCGATGACCTCGACCCGGAACTCCCAATGGTCGCCGTAATCGAACAGGAACAGCATCTTGCTGCCGACTTCCGGGAACGCCTGAGACACCTTGGTGCGTTTGACGCTTCCGGCCCTGTGATGGTCCCCATCCGCAAACGGATTGTTGTCCAGATCTGCGAAAAGTTCGTAGCGCACCGGCGAATCGTAAATGTACCCGGTCAGCTTGCTGAAGAATCCGAAGGCGTGGTCGAACTCGAACCCAAAGGCACGTATGATGGCGACCGCGAGATCGTACAGCGACTTGTTGCTATCGATCTCGATATCCCGGTAAACCTTGGGCCAGAGCCGGACCCGAAAGATGTGCGTGCTGGCTCGCGGCATTCCGTCCTCCCTCGCAATCGGCAAATGCGTGGCCTCATCCTGTCAGGCAACGCGCAAGCAAGCAGATGGTCGATGCTGAGAGCGTTCCGGTAAAGCGCCTGTGGCTAACGGCGCTTTTCATAATCCCTGTTGAGCGCTAAAAGCCCAAAACTCTTGAATTTTGACGCGCTGCGTAGGCAAGCGGTTTCAACCCGTGGCGGGATTGTGCTAAGGATGATCGAGCATGGGCTGACCACGCGGCAAAGAGCAGGGTTCGAGACTCTAGCGCAAGCTCCCTGTCGCGCTGCCTCCGGCTTCGGCCAACATAGTCGCGGTCTCATTGTGGCGGCTCATGCGCCACTCTCGGGCAAATGTCGCATAATGTTGGATTCCGGAAAAGTCGCGGTCTGGCTTTTATCAAAACGCCGCGTAACCTGGCGGCAACGGTCATCTGTCGGCCAACAACATTTTTTATGGTGTGTTAACCAACTCACACTACAACGCAGCTATTAATCATACATTCCCGGCGCATCGAAGGTGATGCATGCCTGTCTTAGGCATCAACACTTAATGGAGAGAGACTATGGCTAATGCTATTGCTGTGGCTAATCTTGAAGATGGCCGACTTCAGATATGGAGTGTAAGCGCGGATGGATCCATGGTTTCCCGTTGGAAAACAACGACGGATCCGGGCTCTGCTTGGACGAATTGGACATCCTTTCAATCTCCCCCAGGTGGGGCAGTCACTATTGCGGTTGGTACCTTGCCCAATAAGCAGCTGCAACTCTTCTCTACCAACGCTGAAGGCACTTTCAGTACTGTTCAGCAGTCAACCGATCCAGGTTCTGGATGGGCACCATGGACTTCTTTCTAAGCGTTCTAAACGCGTAGGCGTCTGAGTGACATCTATATCTGGTTGACACAGCCTGACGCACCATAAGCTCCGTGATGTAACTTTGTCTTTCTTCGGGGCTCATTGGGTGGCGGCAGAGACCAATAACTTCTTGAGGAAACTACAATGAGGACATTGTCAGCTACGGCAGTCGTACTGATCGGATTGATGACTGGTTCCGCTTTCGCCGATTCAATCGATTCTCTCCAAATCAATGGGAGTATCGGTGGCAATGGCGGCTTTCATACGGTCGTTGTCGATGGCGTTCAGTGCAGACTGAAAAATTCAACACAGGGCGCAGGCCAGGGCGCGGGTTGCAACTACACTCTGACTGGCGGAATTGGCGGGCAGGGCCAAGGCAACATTGCCGTCCATACGAACAATCCCGGCTGCAACACGGCCTGCCAGTAAGTGCTATATGAGAGCCGCTACATGTGGGTCGCCTCGTCACGCGCGACCCGCATAATGGCTTGAATAGGCTCAGGGC
>JAFATF010000711.1 GCA_019244045.1 Acidobacteriota bacterium | reverse complement strand
TTCATAGACGCGAATGGTTGCCAAAGCCGCGGCGCAACCCATGGGATGGCTATTGTAGGTGAGTCCACCAAAGAAAACTTTATCTTGGAAATGCTTTGCAATCGCCGGCCGCATGCCCACGGCGCCGAGTGGTAGATAGCTGCTGGTCAACCCCTTGGCCATGCAGATCAGATCGGGGACGACCTTCCAGTGATCGATGGCAAACCACTCCCCAGTGCGGCCAAAGCCCGCCATCACCTCGTCGGCGATCATCAAAATACCGTATCTGTCGCAGAGCTTCCGTACCCCCTGCATGTAACCGTCCGGCGGGATGAGAATCCCGTTGGTGCCGGTGACGGTTTCAAGGATGAAAGCGGCGATGGTATGCGGGCCCTCCAGCTGGATAATTTCTTCAATCATAGCGAGCGATGACTCGGCCGATTGCCAGCCGCGATCGACGCCGTGATAAGGATCGAGGACGCGAACCACACCCGGCATGCCGGGCTCGTTGGCCCAGCGCCGTGGATCTCCGGTTAGCGAAATCGAACCGGCGGTAGCTCCATGGTAGGAGCGATAGCGGGAAATGATCTTTTGCCGTCCGCTAAAAAAGCGCGCCAGCTTGATTGCATTTTCCGTGGCCTCGGCGCCGCCATTGGTGAAAAAGAAGGTATCAATGTCACCCGGCGTGATCTCCGCCAGTTTGGCCCCCAACCGCGCCCGTGGCTCGTGCGCCATAAAAGGATTGGCATACGGCAATGTTCTGGCCTGTTCGGCAATCGCCTCGATGACGCGCTCATCGCCGTGGCCGATGTTTACGCTCATCAACTGGCTATTGAAATCAATAAAGCGCTTACCTTCGGGCGTCCAGAAGTAAATACCCTTGGCGCGCGCCATTGCAATGGGATCGATTTTTGACTGCGCCGACCATTCGAAAAGAGTGTGCTTTTTCGTAAGTTCGACGATTTCCTGACCGGTCATTCGAGGTATGGCGATCGTGGTTGTCATGATTGCCTCAATCAGCACGCATTCATCGCTAGCCTTAGGCCTCTCGCCGCCGAGCAGGCGGCCGGGAGCGAAGACCCGCGGCCAGGATTTTAGAACTTACGGGAGTGTTCCTTAGCCCAGCGTTCGATGACGACCTTCTTCTCCGTATAGAACTCTACCGAATCGCGGCCTTGTCCATGCTCGACACCGAAGAAGCTGTCCTTCCAGCCGCTGAAGGGAAAGTAAGCCATGGGCGCGGCCACCCCGATATTGATGCCAATATTCCCCGCCGGAGCTTCATAGCGGAAGCGTCGGGCCAGGGCACCACTGGAGGTAAAGAGCGAAGCCTGATTGCCATAGGCGCTGTGTTCTAAAAAGGCGAGCGCCTCGTCCAAATCCTCGGCGTGGACCAGACTAAGCACGGGACCAAAAATTTCGGTTTCGGAGAGCTCACTAGTGGCTGGAACACCGTCGAGAACGGTCGGTTTTATAAAGTTTCCCGCTTGATATTGCGGGATCTTGACATTTCGTCCGTCCAGGATGACCTTGGCTCCCTGCCTCTCGCCCAATCCAATCAGCGACTCGATGCGCGACTTGCTCTCATTGGTAATCACCGGCCCCATGTCGACGCCCTCATCAAGTCCATTGCCAACTCGCAACCCGGCCGCTGCTTGAGCAATCGCATCGCGAAAACGCTTCTGAGCATCGCCGATGGTCACGGCCACGGAAATGGCCAAGCATCGCTGCCCCGCGCACCCAAAAGCGCTATCGCTGACGATCTGGGTCGCGCTTGCCAGATCGGCGTCGGGCATAATAACAACGTGATTTTTCGCTCCACCCTGGCATTGCGCGCGCTTGCCTTTTTCTCCCGCGCGCGCATAGATGTAGCGAGCCACGGGGGTTGACCCCACAAAGCTAATGGCCCGGACTTTGGGATGGTCGAGGAGAGCATCTACCGCCGCTTTGCCGCCATTGACCAGATTCACGACCCCCTTGGGCAGACCAGTCTGTTCGAGGAGCTCATAGATTCTCCTCATGGTAAGAGGAACACGTTCCGAAGGCTTCAGGATGAAGGTGTTGCCGGTGGCAATGGCATAGGGCAGAAACCAGAACGCGATCATACCCGGAAAGTTAAATGGCACGATTGCGGCGACCACCCCGAGGGGTTGCCGAATCATGGTCTCGTCAATGCCGCGCGCGACATCCTCGAGGTTATAGCCCTGCATCATCATGGGAATGCCGCACGCCACCTCCACGTTTTCGATGGCCCGTCGCATCTCGGCCCTGGCTTCGGCGAGAGTTTTCCCGTTTTCCTGCGAAATTATCCGGCTCAACTCAGCCAAGTGATTTTCGAGAAGCACCTTCAGCTTGAACAGCGGCTGAATGCGATCTTCCGGGGGAGTCCGCCGCCACTCGGGAAAAGCAGCCGCCGCAGCTTCCACCGCACCAGCGACTTCGCTGGGGTTCGAGAGCGGCACATGGGCGAGAGTCTCGCCGGTTGCAGGATTAATGACCTCCTGCCAGTCGGCGGCAGAAGAATCGACCCAGTGGCCATTGATGAAGTTGGAAAGACGTGTCAGGGTGGGTGCAGCTAGCGTCATGAATCAAAGCCTCTCACTATCGCAAAGAATCACTCCCGCTGGTCTCGCCGTTGCGCAAAGCCGCGGAAATATGTGCATAACAATCTTAAGCCAGCGAGCGCGGGAACGACGATGGCTTTTAAACCGTGTGCGCCACCTGCCGCTTCGACTCGCACACGCTCCGGATCCCGGCTTCGAGAACATCCAGAGCTTCCTCCATCTCCTGATCGCTGATGACCAAAGGCATCAGCAACCGAATGACATTCCCGTAGGTGCCAGCCGAAATCGTGATGACGCCATGCTGGTAGCAGTATTGGGTTATTTTCTTGGTGTCTTCCGCCGAAGGGGTGCGGCTCTCCCGGGATTCGACCAGTTCAAGCGCCTGCATCGCCCCCAGTCCACGAATGTCCCCGATGATCGGCCAGTGTTTTTGCCACTCCCGGGCGCGTTTCTCAAAATATCGTCCCAAGTCGTCGGCGCGAGAATAGAAATCCATCTGCTCGAACTCGTCGAGCACTGCCAACGCTGCCTCACAGGAAACGGGATTGCCGGCAAAGGTTCCTCCCAACGCGCCCGGACCGGGAGCATCCATGATCTGTGCGCGTCCGGTAACGGCCGCCAGCGGCAACCCTCCGCCCAGCGATTTTGCACTGACAATGAGGTCGGGCTCGATACCATAGCGCTCGCAAGCGAACAGCGCTCCCGTGCGCCCAAATCCGCTCTGAATTTCATCGGCAATAAACAACACATCAAAGGTGCGGCAGACTTCGACGAGCGTCTTGAAATAATCAGGTGGCGGAACGACGAAGCCCCCTTCGCCCAGCACGGGCTCGGCAATTACCGCGGCAACGCCCTCCTGGGCGACCATTCGTTGGAAGGTGTCTGCCAGGTGGCGGGCGCAGTAGAGGCCGCACGATGGGTATTTGAGTGAATAGGAGCAGCGATAGCAGTACGCAAACGGAATCCGGTACACTTCGCCGGGAAAGGGCTGGAACCCAGCTTTATAAGGATGCGTCTTGCTGGTCAGAGAGAGGGTCATCATCGTTCGGCCGTGAAAGGCATCTTCGAAGGCGATAATGGCCGGACGTTTGGTGTAAGCGCGCGCAATTTTTATCGCATTCTCGACTGCTTCGGCGCCACTGTTTACGAACAGTGTTTTCTTGGGAAAGCCACCCGGCGTCAGTTGGTTCAAACGTTCCGCCAATCGAATGTAGCTTTCATAGGGAGTCACCTGCACACAGGTATGGAGGAAACGCTCGGTCTGCCGCTGGATGGCTTTGGTTACCGAGGGCGAGCGATGGCCGACGTTGAGGCAGCCAATCCCTCCGGCAAGATCAATGAACCGGTTGCCGTCGACATCTTCGAGGGTTGCCCCTTGCGCCCGGGCAACATAAATGGGAGTGGCATGGGAAAGACCGCGGGGCACCGCCAGAGCTCGCCGCTCCGCCAACACCGTTGAGCGGGGCCCAGGTACGGCGGTGCGCAAATGAATCGTGCTCATCTCAGTACCACCCGATTGGCTGCTCGTTCAAATTGATGTGCACCTGCTTGGTCTCAAGATATTCTTCGATTCCCCACGGCCCCAATTCGCGCCCGAACCCGGACTGCTTGTATCCGCCCCACGGTGCCTCCACATAGGTTGGCTGCATGTGGTTCACCCACACGATGCCGGCGCGAAGGGCTTTCACGGCACGAAACGCTTTGAAAATATCGCGCGTCCAGACCGCGGCAGCCAGACCGTAGGGAGAATCATTGGCGATCTGCACTGCATCGCTTTCATTTTCGAAGGGAATCACCGAAGCAACCGGCCCGAAGATTTCCTCGCGCGCGATGCGCGCCTGGTTATCGACATCGTAAAAAATCGTGGGCTCGACATAAAAGCCCCTGGCGAATTTCTCCGCCCGTCCCCCCCCGGTCGCCAGCTTGGCTTCTTTTTTGCCGATGTCGAGGTAAGAGCAAACCCGCTCGTACTGCTCTTTGCTGACGAGCGGCCCCATTTTGGTGTCCCGGTCCAGTGGCGGACCGAGGGTAACTCTTTTCGCCTTCTCCGCCATGGCTTCGACAAACTTGGGATAAATCGACTTTTCAACCAGAACCCGGCTCCCCGCCGAGCAAACTTCACCCTGATTGATGAACACGCCAAAAAGAGCTCCATCAATAGCCGCTTCAAAATCAGCATCAGCGAAGAAGATGTTCGGCGACTTGCCGCCGAGCTCGAGCGTAACACGCTTCACGGTGTCGGCGGCCTGCTTGACGATCACCTTTCCGACGGTCGCGCTACCGGTGAAAGCAATCTTGTTCACCTCGGGATGCTTGACCATAGGTGCCCCGGCAGTTTCGCCGAAACCGGTGACTACGTTGACCACACCTTTGGGCAGTCCGATTTCCTCGAACCATTTGGCCACCTCGAGGATGGTAAGCGGGGTCTGCTCAGCGGGCTTCAGCACGCATGTACAACCCGCGGCCAACGCCGGCGCCAATTTCCAAGCCGCCATCAACAAAGGATAATTCCAGGGAATGATCTGCCCCGCCACCCCCACAGGTTCCTTGAGCGACATGCTCATGGCGTTGTCCGGAACCGGATTGATATATCCGAGCACCTTGGTGGCCAGGCCGCCGTAATATTCGAAGCAGGTGGCGACATCCCCCATGTCGAACTCCGCCTCAACAATCGGCTTGCCGCTGTTGCGGCATTCCAGCTCGGCCAGCATGGCTGCGTTCTCGCGGATCTTCGTCGCCAGCCGGAATAGAATGCGCCCGCGCTCCTGCGCCGTGGTTCCGGACCATGCTCCCCGGTCAAAGGCAGCCCGGGCGGCGGCCACCGCCCGATCTACATCTTCGGCATTCGCGTCCGGCACCTGCGCAATCACTTCCTCGGTGGAGGGATCGTAAACGGGAAACGTCTTCCCCGAACGGCTCTCGAGCCACTCCCCATCGATATACATTTGATAAGCCTTCACTTCAGTCTTAAATCCTGCTGGCATATCGACCTCCACAACCCAAGCTCGTTGCTCTTAAGTTACCGGCTTCAGCGCCGCACTTCGCTGGTCTCGATGGCCGATCGTCGATGCTGTCCGACACCTGTCGGCACCCCATTTTTACGCCGTCCATAAAAGAAAAAGAAAAAAGCCGCCAGTCCCATAAACAGGAGCGTGCCACCAATCATCCACATCTCATAGAGCCACAACGAGGTGATCTGCTGGGCGGGAAAAAAAACCAGCAAGATTCCTAACCATGTGGTCACAAATCCGCTCAGGCCGGCGAAGAGCAGAGTAGGCCTACGATAGCGGCCCTTAGGCACCCCTTCCTTGCAGGCAAACTTCAACAGCGCCGCAAACATGTAAAGAAAGGGCACCAGCTGCAGCACAACTGCCAGCGATAGGAGCTTTTGGAACGCCTCCTGCACGCCGCCTCTAAAAAAATTCATGGCCACCAGGAGCACGGAGACCATCAGTTGTATCAGCAAGGCTGCGTGCGGGGTCGCATACCTTGGGTGCACCTTGCCGAGCCAGGTTGGCAGGTAGGAGTCAAGTCCGGCAACAAAGGGAATGCGCGCAGATCCTCCCATCCACGCCGATCCGATGCCGGCGATCGAAAGGCTCAACATGATGGCAAACGGAATCGTGATCCAGGGGAAGCCGATCCTCTGCGCCAAATGGCTGACGGCCTGCACAATGCCTTGCAGCACACTGATCTGGTTTTTTCCTATCGCCAGTAGCAAGGTCAAAGTCACTGTGATGTAAAGTAAACCTGAAGTGACCCCGCCCCAGGCCACCGCCCCGGGCAGCGTTCGATCGGGGTCCCGAATCTCGTCTCCCATCACTGAGGCGAGTTCGAGCCCCACTAAACCGAAGCAAATCACGCCAAAGGAGTTCAGGACGAAGCCGGGATTGGCGGGAATGCGAAATTCGGCCGCCGTGACCGGCGATCCATAGCGGAAGTAAGCGATCAGCCCAAGCCCGATCAATAAGGCAGCGGCCACACCCGTTCCCATGGCACCCAGATTGTTGAGCCACTTGCCGACGCCGAGACCCACAATATTGAGCAATGTGAGGAGGATGAGCAGAGCAACGGATAAGAAAAAAGCAAAAATCTTGTTCTCGGCGAGGCCCTCGTGTCCCGCCCCTAAGGCGTAAACCGATACGCCTACAAAGTACAACGTGACCGTCGGGACGTACAGCATGTTATTGGTCCAATAGCACCAGCCGGAGAGGAAACCGTGAAAGTCGCCAAAGACTTCTTTGGCCCAAAGATAAACCCCGCCTTCGCCGGGATAGCGCCGGGCAAGTTCGAGGACCGCGATACCCTGCGGCCAGAAGAACAACAGGAGCGAAATGATCCACAACCATACCGTGGAGCCGCCATTCGCTGCGATCGACGGAACCACGTTGAGATTAAAGACCGCTACCACGAACAACAAAAGCAAATCGAAACGGCCAAGAACACGCTTCAGGTGCAGCTGATTGTGTTCGTGATCGTTAGGCGGCAAAATTCCTTCCTCAGAACTCGTGTGCTGTTACGCTATCGCGACCGCCTGCGGAACAGAAGTTCGGCCGCGCCAACCAAGAGCGCGGGCCGGCCGCCGAGGTTAATGGACGGCGACAGCCGCAGCTCGTTCCTGCTGCGCTTTGGCCAGCGCAGGCGCAACCTCTTCGAACGCGGCTAGATGCTTGTCGATGTCCTGTTCAGTGTGCTGGACCGAGATCGTCCACTGTTCATCCCACCAGTATGGCTGTGCCATGACACCGCGATTGACCATGCCGAACCAATAGTGTCGCCACAGGTCGGTGTCGATGGTCGTCCAGTCGCGGTAGTTGCGGATCTCCCGTGCGTACAGCATCAACGCGCCGTTGGCGCCGGCTTCGGCCACATATGCCTGTAGCCCAACCTTGGCGATGGTCTTGCGATAGCCGGCGACTAATTTCCTGCCGAGCTTATCGACGTGCGCATAGTTCGGTTGCGTGAGCACTTCACGAAATGTGGCCAGGCCAGCAGCCATGGATACAGGATTGGTGTTGTAGGTACCCCCGTGAAAAACCTTATGCTCGGAGATCAGGTTCATCACTGATTTGTGGGTACCAAAAGCGGCCAAGGGCAATCCACCGCCAATTGACTTGGCCAAGCAAATCATGTCCGGCCGCACCCCAAAATATTCGGAGGCGCCGCCCCAGCACAGCTTGGCGCCGGTTTTTACCTCATCGTAAATAAGCAGCGCCCCCTGGCGGTCGCACAGGTCCCGCAAGCCTGCGAGGAAGCCCGGACGAGGCATGCACATGCCCACATTCATGAGAATGGGCTCGAGAATCACGGCCGCGATTTCGCCGGCGTTTTCCTTGAAACGCCGCTCCACACTGTTCAAATCGTTGAAGGTTGCCACCGGAACGTTCCGCAGACTCGCCTGGGGCACACCCAAGCCGGCCGCCACCGAGGTAGGTGCGTTCACGTCGCCGAAATCCGGGGCGTGGGGCTTGACGCTGACCAGAGCCGTATCATGCAGCCCGTGGTAAGCGCCTTCGAACTTGATCACCTTATCGCGCCCAGTAGCGGCACGTGCCAGCCTAAGGGCATGCATGGTGGCCTCGGTTCCGCTCGAACCAAAGCGCACCATCTCGACCGGAAAACGCTGGCAAATCTCTTCCGCCAGCTGCCATTCCATATCGTGCGGCATGCCGTAAATGGTGCCCAGCTTGAGCCGAGGTTCGAGGGCCTTCATCACCGCCGGATGGCAATGCCCCGCCATGAGCGCCCCGAAGCATAGATTGTGGTCGATATAGTCATTTCCATCCAGGTCGCGGAAGTGCGATCCCTGCGCCTCTTTCACAAAGATGGGGTGAGGGTCATAAGCGCGATAATTGCTGGCGACCCCCAGCGGAATGCGCTTGAGGTTTTTTTGGTGCGCTTCCGCGGATTTGGGAGTGCGCTTTACAAACGTGTCAAGTTCATGTTGTAGATCGCCGTACATCATTTTCTCCGGGCAACTCAAGCCGCAGTGCGGCCATTAGATTGCCGGGCAATGGTTTGCCCGGGCTTGCTGCTTAAAAATAAAACTTTAGGGCTAACTGCACCAGGCGCGGCTCGCGGGTCGAGAGAATCTGCCCGAAGGTGGTATTTGAAAAGTTCCCGTCCGGATTCACCCATTGCGTATGGTTGATCAGGTTGAAGATATCGGCCCGGAACTGGAAATATCTCGCTTCCGTGAGGGTAATTCTTTTGCCGAAGGTAATGTCCCAATTATTCAGCCCCGGCCCGCAGCAGATTGATCGCGGGGTCGTGGCGAAGGTGCCCTGCGGCGGATCGCTGAACTGGGTTGGATTGAGATAGAAGTGGCCGGTCTGGCCGCCGAGTGTTTGTAGCGCCTTGGGGTTTTGGGTCTGGAGCGGACCGGTGAGCTGCGGCGCGGTTGTGCCCAGAAAGAAAGTACTCGATATCAGCTCGTTATCATCCTGCGTCTGCAAACGAATGGGAAACCCGCTCTGAAATTGGGTGATTCCGGAAATCGTCCAATCGTTGACCACCTTACCTAACCAGCCGTCGTGCTTGGGAATCGGTACCTCCCAGTAATAGTTGATCACGAAGCGATGCGCGGCATTGAACAGGGATAGGGCGCGGCTCCAGTTGAAGTGAAACGGGTTAAGGGTTTCTTCGAAGCTGGATGCCTGATCGAGCGACTTGCTCCACGTATAGGCTGCCTGGAACTGCAAGCCGTGCGCGAAACGTTTTTCGAGGGATGTCTGGAACGAATTGTAGGACGAGTTGGCGATGGTATCTTCGGCAAAGATGTTGGCGAAGATCGGAATACCGTCAATCGGGCAACCCGTACCCGGCTGAGCATAGGGTGTCAGCGGGTTGCAATTCGGGGAGGAGTACGGACGCAGACCTACCAAATTGACGGTCTGCCCGCTCCCGGTCATGATGCTGCCGTTTGGCATGTGAAACTGATAACCGCTGGGAATGGTTACGCTGTACTGGTTATCTTCGGCCAGGGGACCGCAGGTAACCGGTGCACTGGCCGTCCCGGCCGTGCCGTAGCCAGAGACGGCAGCAGGATTGGCGTTAGCAATGTTGATGATATCCACGCAAGTCGCCGGATTCGCCGCATTGAGGTCGTGCGATGCCAGCAAGCGATGCCCCTGCGACCCCACGTAGCCGATATTAAACACCAGGTTTTTCGCCAGCTCGCGTTGAATGCTGAAGTTGTACTGCGCGCTATATTGTGTGCGCAAATGCGGCTGGAACTCACCGTACAGGAGCAATGGTCGGAAGGTGGACCAATCGGTAGGCGTGCCCGGTTGCGGAGTAAGGAAGCCGTTGAACGGATTCGGATTTACCGTGCCACTAAGCCCCACGAAGGGAGTGTTGAAGAAGGTGTTCGCCAGGAAATTGCTGCCCCCGAAGGGTGGTTCAGCGCCAAACTGCTCGAGCACCAGCTGCTCCATGGGGTTATAAAAAAGTCCCCACCCCGTTCGGATGCTGGTTTTCCCATTATCCGGGCTCCACGCCAATCCAATACGCGGCGCGAACGCTTTGTAATAGGTCGAGGTCAGCCCTGCTGGAACTCCCTTATCGCCGGGAACAACAAGTCCGGTGGGGGTAACGCCGACCGCGTTGCAATCAGGACTGTTTACCCCAAATGAGGCTAGGCTTGCACTACTTAGTGCGCACGGGTAAATGGTCGTGTTCTGCCCCGGCCGGAACGTCTGCACGTGATGCAGAACGTCCGTCAGTGGTGTGTCGAGCTCCCAGCGCAAGCCATAGTTGACGGTGAGACTCGGCTTAATTTTCCAGCTGTCCTGGGCGAATAAATAAAGGCCGGTGGTGCGAACATTCTCGCGCTGGGCCGATCCTTGCGAATAAGTGTCAGCTAGCCCTAATAGAAAGCCGGGGTAATTGTCGGCGTAGGTGATGGCATCGGGTCCGGTACTGTTGAAGGTAAAACTCCCGTTAACGTTGTAGTAGAGCGTCTGATCGAAACGGGAGCGTCGGACATCGGCACCGAACTTCATGGTGTGATTGCCCTTAATCCAGCTCAGGTCGTCGGCCCACTGGAAGGTGTTGCCCACCTGCGGCAATTCGCCCTCGAAGTTGTTGCCGATCACCGCCCCGCCGGAAATGGTGATAAAGGGCAACCCTTCATGATTGGGCCCCAAATTGGGCGTGATTCCGAACCGGGGATTTCCATTGGGATTTCCGGCTATGGAACTGTTGATGTAAGAAGAATCTGACAATCCTGTGAAACAAAACTGAGACACCGAAGAAGGACAAGACTGGGCGACACCTTCCGTATTCTGCGGATGCTGGAAGGTCAACTGACCTTCGCGCATATAAGTGAACCGCGCCTCATTGACGACCGCATTCGTCAGCGTCCATGTATGGCTGAGATTGTATTGCTGGAAGCGCTGGCCAATATTGCTGCCGTATCCAGGCAGATTGGCGCCGGCGGCCTGAAAAAAGGAGAATGGCTGGAAGTTGGTCTCGTCGGTGAAGTAGTAATAGGCGGTAAAGTTCTGCTTATCTGTGATCCTGTGATCCCAGCGAGCCGTGAACTGGTCCTGCCGATCGCGGGTCACCGGGACGTCTTGGAACGCCGTTCCCCCCAACACGTTGGCCGTTGGCAGGGTATTCAGCAACGCGGCAGCAACCGGATCCTGACAGGCGCTAGGGATGACCCCGGTGGGAAAGATTTTAGCCCAGGACTCACCTGCACTGGCTCCGCCTGGAGTTCCACTAAGAGCGGTGATGGCCTGCCCGCAGGCGCCGTTGCCGCGCGCGTTCAAAGCCATTTGCAGAGTTGGATCGGTTAAGGTCCCGCTAAACGGCTGCGCCGTGAAGATCCCACTGCGTTCCGCTGCGGTTGGCACAAACACCAGCTCGCTCGGCTGTCCCTGCCGCACCCGCCGCCCTTCGTAAGAAAGAAAGAAGAAGCTCCTATCTTTCTTAATGGGGCCGCCGAATGTGCCGCCGAACTGGTTCTGATTAAACTGCGGCCGGATGGTGTTCAAATAGCCTTGTGCGTCGAGCTTCGTATTACGGAAATACTCGTAGATGTTGCCATGGAAACTGTTAGTCCCCGACTTGGTGATGACGTTCACTACGGCGCCCGAATTCCGTCCGTATTCCGCATCGAAGGTATTGGTGATCACGCGGAACTCGTCGATGCTGTCCGGGGTGGGCTGAACTGTGGGAAGATTGACGAATTGATCGTTGGCATCGCCGCCATTCACACTGAAATTGTTGGCCCGGGAACGCCCGCCATTGACGGAAACCGATCCTGCATCCCCGCTTCCATAGAACAGGCTGTTGCTGCTGCCGGAGACCGACTGTACTCCCGGCTGCAGCTGCAGGAACTGATAGGTGTCCCGCTGGTTGAGCGGCAGTTCGTTGACCGAACGGTTGTTCACGACCGCACCCAGCTGCGTGCTGGTGGTATCAACAAGCGGTGCTTCCGAGCTAACCTCGACGGTTTCTTTCTGCTCGCCAATCTGCAGGGTCTGATTAAGCGTGACCACCTGGTTGACGTCAACCGTCACGTCCCGGCGCAGGCTTTTTTTGAAGCCCGGTTGCTCGAAGCTCACCTGGTAAGTGCCCGGCGGGACTTCCACGAAAACGTAATCGCCGCTCGCATTCGTCTGTTCTTTACGGCTCACGTCGGTGGCTTGATTGGTGAGAGTGACATTTACCCCAGCGAGAACCGCTCCGCTGGGATCTGCCAGGCGACCCACGATTCGTCCTCCCGTGCTCTGCCCGAAGAGGGGTAGGCAAAGCAGGAGGCAGACCAGCGCAACTGCGCACCGATGCGCCGAGGGGGAGTTCGAAGGACGCATTGAGAACCTCCGGGAGTTCGCGGGAAATTGCTCCGTTAGTGTGTGGTTGCGTATGTCGCCAACCTTGCTATAATCCCGAAAGGTTAGTGAAATACCCGCTCGCCTGTCAAGTGAAAAAGACCGGCTCTTCTGAACGGCCTGCGGGGAACTCGAGAGGAAAGAATATTTTTTGCTAACTGAGGCGCATACGTATTTGAAAATTGGCGAGGTCGCCCGCAAGGTCGGCGTCTCCCCCTCCGTGATTCGCTCTTGGGAAAGCCTGGGTCTGGCTCGCCCGCAACGCACAGCCAGCAAGTATCGCCTTTATTCCGAGCAGGACGTACGCCTGTTGAAGCGCGCCCGCTATCTGCGCCGGGTGCGCGGTCTCAACGCTCCTGCGATTGTCGAGCTGCTCAAACGTGAAGGCGTGGTGCGCAGCTCGCATAACGGGAGTGGCAGTGCGATTGGCATTCGCCTGCGCCAACTACGAGCCCAACGGGGCCTGCCGCTGGCCCAAGTGGCGCGGGCGGTCGGTATTTCGGTGGGGTTCTTGAGCGCGCTCGAGCGCTCTCACATGAGCGCATCTGTGGGTACCCTGCGCAAGCTGGCGCGCTTCTATAAGACCAATATTCTTGAATTCTTTGGGCCGGGAGACTCCCGCTCACCCGTGGTCACACCGAATAGAAGAAAGGTCCTCGAAGTCGGCAAAGGCGTGCGTATGGAGTTGCTGGCCTTGGGCAGCACGGTCATGGAGCCACACCTGTTTCGCATAGCCCCGGCAGCGGGCAGCGGCGAGTCCTACAGTCACGAGGGCGAAGAGTTTTTGTACGTTTTAAAAGGTGAGTTGCAGATCGCGCTGGACGGGCATGATTACCGCCTCCAGCGCGGCGATAGCTTCTACTTCGAAAGCACAAGGCCGCATGGTTGGAAAAATCCCGGATCGAAGGAGACATGGGTCCTGTGGGTAAATACACCGCCGACATTTTAAGGAGAGTCAAGCAGCACTCGCGCATAGATCGAGACTTGCCCTCGCCCATTTGCCCAGGAAGGAACAGTGCTTCTGCCGATGTATGGGCCCGCAGGAAACGGCCCTATAAAACTAGCCGCCCAAAATTTCTGCTGCTGGTCTTTTCCCTCCTCTTGTTCTCGAATTTCACCGCCGCCCAAGGGAATCGCAAACCCGACACAATTATCATCCATGGCAACATCTACACCGTTGACCTCAAGCAACCCAGAGCCGAAGCATTGGCGATAGAGAGCGGAAGAATCACCGCCGTCGGCAGCGATCAGCAGATTCAGGCACTTGCTGGCCCTTCCACCCAAACACTGGACGCAAGAAAGCATCTGGTGCTACCGGGCTTTACCGACTGCCATATCCATTTCATGGACGGTTCGCTCGGCCTCGATCGCGTCA
>JAFATF010000649.1 GCA_019244045.1 Acidobacteriota bacterium | reverse complement strand
ATAGCAATGAGGAAGAGACGGTAAGCCAGGTCAAGCTGTTCATCGAGCAAGCTAACGAGGCCATGAAGGCGGGGGATTTGGACCGCGGCCACAATCTGGCAATGAAGGCCCATCTGCTCTCCGAAGATCTTGTGAAGCACTGACCGGGCGCCCCTAGAGCCTGCCATCGCTTGCTGGCGGCGCCCTTGGCACTGGCTAAATTCCTTTCCGCCATTCTTTGCCTTTTGCGCGCGGCGTTCACTTTGCCCCAACTCCGGCGGAGGGCTGTTGCAAAGCGCGGGGAATCTTCTGAGCCTCAGCCAGTGTCTCACGGCCTCGCTCACCCATCACCTCTGGTAGCCGAAACGATATAAAGGGCTGGCGCGGTGCTGTCTTGCGCTTGAGCAGGCCCGCGGCGCTGTTCGACTTGATTTACGGCGGAGATAGTTTGTCCTGCTTCATCGGGCCCCAGCCAAGGCAACCGCTTTGGCGACCAGCGACGGGGAGGCATCTCGATATAGGCGGTGGCGATTAGAAACAAGATCGGTCATTCGGGTTTGTGGTTAAGGATTCTATCGGGAGCGAATCGTAGCGTCATGGCTCGAACAAGCAAGCATCCGCCTTGGCCGCGGGGCCGCGTGTCAGTGCCGGCCTTGGCGTTTTTGGGCGACAGCCAGGCCGCGCGGAGTGGCCAATAAGAGAACTGAAATCAGACCCTCGGCTTCCAGTCGCAGCGCCGCCTGACGGACCTGCTTCAGGTGGGAACTGGCATCGTGCATCAGAATTATGCCGTAGGGGCTCATTTGGGGAAGGAAGCGCCGTACCTCCTGTTCACGAATGCCCATGTCACTGTCGCTAAAAAGAAGATCAATCCTGCCATCGACCGCCACTTCCAAACTCGATTGGCGCCGGCAATCGATCCATGCGGAAAGCCCGGAACTGGCGATGCGTCCCTGGGCACTCAAGAAAACGGTGGGATCGGATTCGCAGGTAATGACCTTACCGCGGCCATTAGCTTTCAGTCCCTCGGCAATCCAGAGAGTGCTGATGCCGCTGAAGGTTCCTGTCTCCAGGACAAGCTCCGGTTTGATCGTGGTCACCACGGCGCGCAGGAACTCCAGCACTTCCAGCTCAGCCGTCATCGAGTCGTACATGCTCCAGCGTTCCGGATAGGGACACTCCTCGGTGGCGCGGTGATACTCGGGTTGAAGCTTGTCGCCTGTGCGCTGGACTTGACGCAGGATCTTGTGTTCTTGCTTCTCTTTTTTGAACAGGCCTTTGAGGCTGACCACCATGCCCCATGAGTATAACCGCCCGCAACGCACCGGTGAGGCGCAGTACTAGGGAATAAAGCTGTAGCTCCGGCAAGTTACGATGCAAATGGGCACCAGCGCCCGAACTAGACATATTTGTTAGAGTGAATCGATGCGCTTGATCCTTCAGAAGACATCGCTGCGCTACATCTTCGCCGCCAACGTGGTCTCGATGCTGGGCAGCGGCATGAATTCGGCCGCCGTGGGCTGGTACCTTCTCGAGGCAACGCATTCGGAAACGGCGCTGGGCACGCTGGCGGTGGTGCAGACTATCCCGGCCATGCTCATGTTGCCCTTCACCGGCGTGATCATCGACCGCGAGGATCGGCGCCGCCTGGTCATGATGTTGGATGCGGCGCGGGCGCTTATCATTCTGGCCGTGGCCATGCTCGCCTTCCGTGGCCAGGCACGAGTGTGGGAACTCTACCTCATGGCCACGCTGGTGGCGGCCGGCTTCTGGATGTTCTGGCCGACCATCACCGCTTTGATTCGTGAATTGACGCCCGACTCAGAATTCGTGCAGGCTAACACTTTCCTGCTAGCAGGCGTCCAGGGCGGCTGGTTGATGGCCGGGGCGGTGGTCGGTTTCCTGTACGAGCATCTGGGGCTCGGGGGGGTGTTGGTGATCGACTTCTCCACTTACGTTTTTTCTTTCCTGTGCTACCTGTTGGTGCGTAAAGGAAAGCATGTTGTTCCGCGGCCCGCCGAGTTGTGTGCCGACATTCTCGCCGCGGAAAACCAAGCGCAACGTTTTTGGCGCGAGATGAAGGAGGGCGTTGCTTTCCTGCGGAGCCATCGTAGTGTAATTTTCCTCGGCGCCAGCTGGGCTCTTTTTCTGGGGGCGATGGCCACCGGCAGCGTAGTAACCCCCTCCCTGAGTGACCGGGTGTTTCACGCCGGGGCGACCGGGTATGGATGGCTGAATATGGGATGGGGCGTAGGCGCCTTTCTCAGTGCGCTGTATGCACCGCGCCTTATCGCTCACGCAGGTGGGAGACGCTCGATTGGGATCTCCATGGGAGTACTGGCCGTCTCGATGATGCTGGCACCCTATTCGTTGTTCCTGGCCGCCGCGGTGGTTCTCTACGGCGTCATGGGCTCGGGCCGTGGAGTGAGTGGAATCGCGATGAACACAAGCTTGATGGAGCTTGTACCCAACCACTTCATGGGCCGGGTACAAAATATATTTTATTTTTTCGGAACTGCCTTACAGGTGGTCTTGGCAATCGTCGTTGGGACGGCGGCTCACAACGTGAGTTTGGCAATGGGCTATGGCATCATCGGTCTGGTGTACGGATTGGGCTTTCTCAGTTCCAGCTGGCCGAGCGCGGAAACCAGGGCTGTGGCGGCGCAATCGGCTGAGTGAACCTGTGGGCGCCTGCCTTTTGTTTGCCTGCTATATTGGTCGGAAAAAATATGAACGCGCGTGGTTCCTGCCCCAGCGCTTTCCCTGTTCTTCGCTCAATCGCTTCTGAGCCGTCCCCGGGCTCGGTCCTGCCTCAATCGCCAGTGCTGACGGTTGCCTGGCCAACTGGTATCCTTTGCGTTCCTCACTTCTAGGAGAATAGGCATGTTTAACCTGGACGGGCGCGTGGCCGTAGTGTTCGGACTGGCTAACAAACGCAGTATTGCCTGGGCCCTGGCACACGGTTTACACCGCGCCGGTGCGCAAATAGCGATTACGTACCAGAACGAGCGCATGGCCATGGAAGCGAAGGACCTGATCCTCTCGCTGTCCGGGGCGGAAGCATACATGTGCGATGTGTCGAATGATGAGGACATTGATCGAGTCTTTCGGCAGCTCCACGAACGCTATGGCAAGCTGGATACACTAGTGCACAGCATCGGATTCGCTCCCGCTGCCGAACTCAAAGGGGACTTCATCCACACCAGCCGCGAAGGCTTTCGCATTGCCCATGATGTCAGCGTGTACTCGCTGATTGGCCTGGCGCGCGCCGCCGCCCCTCTCATGCAAAACGGGGGCAGCATTATGACCTTGACCTATTATGGAGCCGAGAAGGTGGTGCCTCATTACAATGTGATGGGGGTGGCAAAAGCGGCCCTTGAGTGCACGGTTCGTTATCTGGCCTTCGATTTAGGAAAGAAGAACATCCGGGTGAATGCCATTTCCGCCGGTCCTATCAAGACCCTGGCCGCGCGTGGCATCGGTGACTTCAGCGATATGTTGAAGTCGCACGCCGAGCGCGCGCCCCTGGGCCGGAACGTTGATGTCAATGAAGTCGGCTCAACCGGAGTTTTCCTGGCCTCTGATGCGAGTTCGGGAATCACCGGCGAAATCATTTATGTTGATTGTGGGTATAGCATCATGGGCTTTTAGTTCCTGGTACTCCGTCGATCG
>JAFATF010000542.1 GCA_019244045.1 Acidobacteriota bacterium | reverse complement strand
AAATTCAACCGGGATATTTGGAATGCAGGAGGAATAGCAGAGCCACATTGGCAGGCCGCTTTTGTGGCTGCATTTGCCGCAGATATGAATCCGGCGATGCTGACCGCTATTGACATACAAAACGTGCTGACTGCCGCAATCAATGCCCACGTCCAGTACGACCTTGCGCGAGCACTCAGCTATAGCTTCAATCACAACTTTGAATCCAACCTGACGCCGGATGATCTTCAGCCCGATTTCCTCGCTTCTAATCAAACATTGCAGGATTCTGCTGCCACTGCCGCAACTGACATTTACAACGCTGTCAATGCCAGTGGGTCTTCCACGGCTTTTTTGTGGCCATTGTTTCAGCAGGCGTGGGATGCCTTCCGGGGGATTACTAGGGGAGTGATCGCTATGCGGCAACAAGCGTGGAGTGCTGGCCTCACTGGCAATCTGCCCCGTGATCTCGATGACTCTGCCCTGATTGCTCAGCCCTTGAGCAATGATGGATTCCTCGAAACGGAAGGGACTGCGTCATGCCGTGTAACGCCGTAAACGCGGTGGCTTGGGCGCAGGCTAGGCCGCCGGGGGTAACATAATGCCGCCTACGGGGTGCCTGAATACCCGGATCGCCAGCGTCGTAAGAATGAGAAAGTCAAATGCCGTTACAGCGAGCACAACTGCCGACGAATAAGCAAAGGTGATTGCCGTGTACCGAGCCTGTGGCCGTTTTCTAATATCGCTCGCTAGAACTGATTCAAGCAATTTGGTTACAGCCATGCTGCTGTTTAGGAACAGTTGCGGCGCTGCGAACAGAAGTCCGAATATGTCACTTTCAAATGCAGTGTGGCCCAAGAAGAGACAACTGCACCAGGCAGTGACGTTCGCAATGGCGTTGTAGGTGATGATTCGAGTCCGTGTCATTGTCCCCGAGATATATATGGGGGCGGAAGCTCCTTGTGTCCAGCGGTCAGCAACCCCGATGCCGCAAAACTACAGATTTTGTCCCGTGATGTTTGCCGGTGCCGCCATTAGGGTAAGTGGCTCCCCTACCCTTCCGGCTATAACTCTTACGGGGCCGCATAAAGAGCCGGAACGCGCAGAAAGGCCGCTAGAAAGCCCTAGGATGCGTTTGGTGCTGGCCGCTAGGGGTAGTAGCGCCCGGCCCTCTCCGACGCGAAAGACTCGGAGAAAAAGCGGCGTAGCGTCGATGTTTTGGCCCCCGGGCAGTGTTCCCTTTTCCTTTTTGCCTTGGGTCAAAACTAAGGCCCTTGGTTCCCTGGTTATCCGCCCCCCCTCACTTTATGGCCTACCGCTGGTCCCCCCCCGGGATATTCCCCCGGACGATAAACCGCACTGCACGGGTCAAGCCGGGTGTCCGTGTGGCTCCTGCTGTCGGGCAACGCGGGCGGCAATTGGAGCGGGGCCGCTAATTTCGCGTTAGAAGGCCGTGGAGAGGTTTTGTTAGTTCTCGCTAGGTAGGTAGCTCCCCTTCCCTTCCGGCTTAAAAGACTCGGGGGAAAACGGCCTGGCGTTGATCTTAAGGGCCCCGGGCAGTGTTCCTTTTTCTTTTCCCTATGGCCCTTGGTCTCTAGTCCTGCCCCCCCGTGTTTCCTGTCGTCGGTTCGGAGTGGGTTTGTGTTTTGCCTTCATGGAAAGGGTTTTTTCAAAGAAAGTGCGCCGCAGGCGCTCCTTCTAGCGCCCGTCAGGGCGCATTGAGTGAGCCTGAGCGAAGCGAAGTCCTTTTGTCTTCCCTTCCCCGTGACGGTCGGGAGTTTTCCACAGGTCGGGGCTGCCAACTACAGGTTTTTTTAAAGGAAAAGAATTACAGGATATAAGGTACGTGAGACAGAAAGAACGTATAGCGTGAGACAGAAAGAACGTATCGGTATACGTAAGCCGTTGAATTTTCTGGATGTCGCGTGAGACAGAAAGAACGTGGATAATTGTTGATTTCCAAAGGGTTATCCATGCCCCTGTGGGTAACGTGAGACAGAAAGAACGTATCAGGTGAGGCGCTTTGGGTTGCGCTGGCGTATGGGGCTTCCCTTACGCTCGATCAACAGATGATCGGGGCGAGCCGGATCATTCGTTATGAGCTGCACGGGGCATTCCGGCCAAGAGATTTTTGTGTTGGTTAGAAGCTGCTTCACTTTGTTGCGAAAGTCGATGTGCCCGCGTTTCGGGCAATCGTATCCTTCAAAGCCGCATTGCTCCTTCAGCCCGCTTGGCCCCATAAGCGGAATCTTCGCTCCGGGCGTTGCATCGTGACAGCGCCACGCGAGCCAGATATTGAAATATATCTGCGTGGGGTTGTTGGCCCAAGCTCTGAGCGTTTCCATTTCAATGACCGGCAACGCTCGTTCCAGTTCCTCGCGCAGTTGCTCGGACAGAAACAGCCGATTATTTTTGAAGTCCTCGCCGGGTAGGTTCAGGCTGTCGAGGTCGTCGCTAAACCAAAGGTCGATGCCGTCGAAAAAGCGGAATGACCATAGGCGCGTTCGGCCTCTGGCGTTCTTTTTTCCGAAGTACCAAGTTGAAAAGAAGATGCGCTTGAAGCGTTTTATGGCGCGTCGGTAGCTGGCTCCGTCAAGCCGAAGATCGAATGCTTTCAGGAAATCCGCGCCGGTGCCGAATTCAAGAACGCGGGGGCATTTGCCGCCATTCTGGATCATGGCGGCTTTCGCAAGTACGCATGTCCAGATAAGCACCTCAATATCCATGCCGTAGGGAATTTGGCTATCCGGGTGCGCGACGATCTCCAACACTTCGTCGCCGTTCTCGCGCCGATAAAGCGTGGCCCCCTTTTTGGGTCGTTTAAACGGAAGGCCACACAGGATAAAGGGCCGCGCTAGATAGCCTAGCTGCTGCGGCTTTTCCGGCTTCTCACGGTCCTGGCGTATGGCAATGAGCCGGTCGGCGCGTTGTCGCTGGCGTTGTGTCACCGCGAAAC
>JAFATF010000493.1 GCA_019244045.1 Acidobacteriota bacterium | reverse complement strand
TCCTCGTCCAACTACTGCTCATAGTTGCTAGGCAACTCGCACCCGAACTCTTTGTGAGTGCATTGGCAGGTGGCGAGTGCGAAAAGCAAAAAGCAACTAAGCGGCTTCAAAAACGAACGGTGTTAGTTCGATGGAAGCGACACAATCCATGACGTCCGCCGCTTGAGAATCAGCTACTTCCAGTGTATCGGCCGAAATCTTCTGGCCGCTACTGTTCACAAGAATCGGCTGGGGCGAGCCACTGCCGTTCGATCGAATGCGGTCCACCATAGCGAGCATTGCTGCAAGCATGGTTTCCGGGGAGCTTTCGGCGGATCCGCTGGTCCTCTTATCTCTGTCTACCACGGCGATCGCTTACCACACCCACTCCTGCCGAGTTCCTAATGAGAACCTCCTAAACCGCCTGTTAATAGTTCGTATCCGCCGAAGGGGGCATCTCCAGGGCGGCCGAACGCACTGCACTGTGCCTGAAGCGAGCAGCGTCTCTATGGGCTCAATAGCTTACCTCGAACTAGCACCCGCATAACGAGCTCTGTGCGCTGGCTGCTAAAAAGCGCAGAGAACGAATTGCAGTTCCGAGCTGCCGCATTGCTTCCTATGGCTGCCTGGAACAGGTTCGCTGACCGGCATTGGCGTCGACTCACCGCCCTAGGCCGAACTCTATGAACGCTGGCGCTGGTGCAACTTTGACGACTTCCGAGGACGGCAGCAATAGAGCGCATTTGGTGCTCCGCTTGCGGCGTTCACCTGTTTGTTTTGCTCCCAAAACGCGTACAATTCAGAGTAGAATATGCGCCGGCATATCGTGCTCGCCGAGGCGCGGTTTATGTCCCTATGTGACGGGAGATGCGTCAGATCACTATCATTTCGTATCTTCACCCGTTTGGCCCTCACCGCTGTTCTGTTTCTGTGCGCATCCGGGTTGGCCCAATCCTCGCCGGCACCTAGCGCATCCGAACCGTCCACGGCAAAAAACGCGCCGGAGATGACGTCGCAGGACATGTCCGCCACGTTCCAGGTCAATGTTCGGCTCGTTGAATTGCGCGTAATCGTTCGCGATGCTCAAGGAAAAGCTATCGGAACTCTGCGCAAAGAAGATTTCCACCTCTTCGACGATGGCAAGCCTCAGGTCATAACCGAATTTCGCGTCGCGAAGCCCGGATTCGAAGTGGCACGAGAACAGCAAACGTCTGGATCTTCTTCAGCCGCAACAGGCGCTACGACAATGCCCGACATACCCGAGCGCTATGTTGCGTATGTTTTCGACGACGTACATCTTGAATTGAGCGATCTTCTTCGGGTGAGAGAAGCAGCTGAAAAAAATCTCGCCACCCTGCAGCCCACGGATCGGGCGGCGATGTTCACCACTTCCGGCCAGAATAATGTCAACTTTACCGACGACCGGGGCAGGTTGCACGATGCTTTGTTGCGTCTGCTGCCGCATCCCATCGGTTCGAGCGTGGGGACTGAGTGCCCGAAGATGACGTATTACATGGCGGATCTGATCCAGAACAAGAATGACCCTCAGGCTCTGGATGCAGTGACCTCGGATGCGCTGGCATGCGCGTTTAACAACGACACCCGGATGCGGGCCGCAGCGCAGGCCCTTGCTCAATCTGCGGCAGCCCAGGGTCTACTAAGCGGAGACGCCGAAACCCATCTTGCCCTGAGCTCCCTCAAAGCTGTGCTCCGGCAGGTTTCCGCCGTCCCCGGCCAACGCGCGGTTATCCTCATCTCTCCCGGCTTCATCACTCCGCAACAGCAGTACGATGTTGATAACATCATCGATCACGCCCTCCACGCGAATATCACGATTAGCGCCCTCGATGCCCGCGGCTTGTATGCGCTCATTCCCGGAGGAGATGCCAGCACTCCCAGCAGGCTTAGCCCATCCAGTCTTGCGGCTGACAGCCTTGAAGCACAATATCAGCTCAATAGTGCATCGGCTGACGCCGACGTCATGGCCGTGCTTGCAGATGGCACGGGCGGTTCTTTCTTTCAAAATAGCAACGCCCTCGAGGTAGGCTTTAGAAGAATCGCCTCCGCACCGGAGTACTACTACCTTCTGGGTTTTTCTCCTCAGAACCTGAAGCTCAACGGACGTTTTCACAATTTGAAAGTAACTCTGAGTGCCACCACACCATTTTCCGTGCAAGCCAGGCGGGGTTATTTCGCGCCCAAGCAGCATCCGCTCCCCGACCAGCAGGCACGCCAGGAAATTGAAGACGCGATTTTTTCGCAGGAAGAATTGCACGAGTTACCAGTGGATCTGCATACGCAATTCTTCAAACCCAACGATACGGAAGCTAAACTCACCGTGCTCGCCCACGTCGACGTGAAACAACTTCACTTCCAGAAGGCTAGCGGTCGCAACAATAGCGATCTCACCATCGTGTCTGCAATTTTCGACCGCAACGGCAACTACGTGACCGGTATCGAGAAGATTCTACAATTGCATTTGAAAGACGAAACCTTGGCTTACAGGATGGGCTCTGGCCTTAGTGTCAAAAGCAACTTTGATGTGAAGCCAGGCGGCTATCTGGTGCGCCTGGTGGTGCGCGATGCCCAGGGACAAATTGCCGCCGAAAATGGGGCTGTGCAAATACCTTGAGTGCAGGAAAAAAGATTTTGAGGTGCCATATGAAAAATTATCGCCTGTTTTTCCCAATGATGGCGATCTGCCTTGCCGGTGCGCTTGTGGCATATTGGATCAGCGCAATCGGCCGCGTGCACGCGCAGCAACCAGCGCCAGCAGCCACTCCGGCGCAGGCCCCAGCCACTCAAGCTTCGCCAGCACAGGCACCCGCGGCGCAAGCATCACCCGATACCGTATTCAGGGCCGAGGGCAAATTGGTTCTGGTCGATTCGATCGTCACCGATAAGAAGGGTAATTACATTCGTGATCTCACACAAAAAGACTTTCGCGTCTGGGAAGACAACAAAGAGCAGGAGGTTAAGGGCTTCTCGTATGAGGCCGCCAACGGCTCGCCCAACACTCGCACGAAGCACTATCTCGTCCTTTTCTTTGATAACTCGACCATGGACTTTGCCGATCAATCTCGCGCCCGCGACGCGGCGGCCAAATTCATCGATGCCAATGCCGCGCCGAACCGTTTGATTGCCCTCGTCGACTTCGGGGGCACACTTCGCGTAACCCAAAATTTCATTGCGGATGCCGACCGCCTGAAGAAAGTAGTGGCGGGAGTAAAATTCTCAACTGTTTACCCCAACGCGCCGGTCGAGGTTGCTTCGCTCGGCGCGCCGCCGCTGACCAGCGCCGAAGCCGATTTCGGTGCCCGTAGTATGCTACTCGCCGTCCGCCAGTTGGCAAAAGAGTTGGCAACCGTTCCCGGACGCAAAAGTTTGGTGCTGCTCACCTCCGGCTTCCCGCTGACTCCCGAGCGCCAGTCCGAACTGACCGCCAGCATCGATGCCTGTAACAAAGCTAATGTGGCCGTCTATCCCATCGACGTTCGCGGCCTGATCGCTGGTGGCCCAACAACCGCACCCGGAGCCCACCTAGAAACTCCGCCTCCCGCCAGAGCACATCTTGTAACCGCCGTCTTCAATGCCTCAGCTGCTTCCAGGCCACATGTCTTATTAGTGCAGCATGGCGCCGGTGGCGGCGGCGGGGGCCACGCCGGCGGTGGCACAGGTGCGGGTGGCGGCAGCGCCGGGGGTGGCGGACATGCAGGTGGCGGTGGCGGACATGCGGGTGGGGGTGGTGGCACAAGCGGCGGCGGACACACCGGTGGCAGCGCTGGTGGCGGGGTCAGTCACGGCTACAGTCCCGTCAACTACTACGACAACAACCCTAATTTTCAGCCCCGCGCCATTGTTCCCCAGTTTCCCAAGAGCGCCACGACCAACCAGCAGGTGCTCTTTACTCTAGCTGATGGAACGGGCGGCTTCCTTATTCACGATACCAATGACTTGTTGCGCGGTATGGATCGCATCGCAAAAGAGCAGAGTGAGTACTACATCATCGGCTACGCTCCTCCTCAGTCGGCCGAAGGCAGTTGCCACACGATCAAAGTAAAGGTGGATCGCGGCGGAACTGTCGTGCGTTCGCGCAGCGGATATTGCAATATCAAGCCGGTGGATTTGCTGGCCGGCAAGCCCATTGAGCGCGAATTGGAAAGTCACGCCGTCAGCTCTCAGTCCAGTGGAGTTTCCGGCTCCCTCGAAGCTCCTTTCTTCTTCATCTCGCCGAACGTTGCCCGCGTCACCGTCGCAATCGAAATTCCTTCAACCTCAATAAAGTTTGAGAAACAAAAGGGCAAGTTCCATGCCCAGATGAACGTCCTGGGCATCGCGACTAAGCCCAACGGCGCCGAGGCCGCCCGTTTCAGCGACACCGTCAACCTGGAGTTCGACAAGAAGGAGCTTGAAGAGTTCAACAAAAAGCCTTTCCGCTATGAGAACCAATTCGAGGTTGGTTCGGGCGAATATAAGCTGGCCGTGGTTTTCAGCTCCGGCAGCCAAGGTTTCGGTAAGCTCGAAGCCCCGCTTACGGTTGACCCCTACGACGGCAAGCAATTCCTCGTCAGCGGTCTGGCGCTCAGCAAGGAAGCCCACCCGGTTGCGGAAATTGCCCAAGGCCTGGATTCCGATCTCATTGCCGGATACGTTCCGCTTGTGACCGCTGGCTACGAAATTGTTCCTGCTGCCGATTATCACTTTGCCAAAACAGACTTGGCGATTGTCTACTTCGAGGTCTATGAGCCACTGCTTACTGGACCGAATCCGCCGAAAGTTGCGGTCGAGCTGAAAGTCGTGGATTCTAAGACCGGACAGGCCCCCATCGATTACGGCTTCACTAAGACGGAATCTTTGATCCAGCGCGGCAATCCAGTCGTGCCTCTCGGATTGAAGATCCCTATAGACAAGCTCGCGCCGGGTTCCTACCGTCTCGAGCTGCATGCGGTCGATTCAGCCGGCAACTCTTCACCCACCCGCTCCTCGGCCTTCGTGGTGGATTGACTGGCCTGCATTTCTTTTCCGTATTTGTTTTACGGAGCTTATTTTACTAACTTACCTTTGGCAAAACGGGCGCCTGTCACTTTGGTCAAATCGACCAGGGGAGGGGAGAATAGGCGGTACCTCCACTTTCCCGAAACAAATCCAGTGCGGAGTCCAGGTAACAATTTTCATAAGCTTTCCTGCGGAAATATTTTGGCACGCGATCAATGGTTGCTGCAGCCTTCAGTAGGCTGAACGAATGATTGATAACTCGGGGCCGAAGAGAGCTCCACACGGGTAAACTCTATCCCCTTGCTACAACGAAACGGTTGCGCATGCCGTGCTGAAATAGGTCCCGGGGAGAGACATGAAGGCTTTTATTGTGTTAGCCGCACAGGAATGGGAGAGACATTTCCCCCTGACACAGGGGATCCGTTCGGGTTGGAATTGCAGCCGGAAGCGTTCAAAATGATTGTGTTCAAGCTGCCGCTCCCCGCTCCATTGTCTTGAATGATTCCGAGCTGAAGAAATCCAACCACGGTCGTACTGCTGACTTGGCTGCAACTCCCAGTGCCAACGCAAAGATTCTTGCCATCGAACAGTGGAACCGTAATCACCGAATCACTTCTGCTGATGTACTGTGCGCTTGCGAGTGCGGGATTGGGATTGTTAGCTCCCGGTTGAATCAAGATAGGGAAGGAACCTGGGACAAAAGTGTCTTGCCCCTGTCCTGGCCCCTGGTGAATCAAGCACCGAGTTCCGAAGTCGGTCATGTTACGAAGAGATCCCCGGCGCCGACGGTTAAAGGTCGGATCCACGTACACCGGATCAGAGGGTCCGTTTACGGATTGTCCGCAAGTGAATGGCGTCGGGTTGAAACAAGCTATGCCGTCATAGTAAGTACCTGAACCGTTGCCGCAACCCGCTTGAGAAGACGAAGTGCAAAACGGCGCAGGCGGGTTCTCCGGTATGTCTAGCGTATAGTACTGCCCTGGTGAAAGGGGGGGAGCAGGAGGAGAAGGGCCAGTACGAGGCGCCGGTCCTGTCAAATTGAATGGCTGGCCAATGAACGAGCCATTATTTTGAATTGCGCCAGTAGTTGGGTCAACGAAGAAGGCTCCTGCACTGCAATTTGAATTGGGGGGACTTGTGTTGTTTGGATCACAGTTCGGCACCAGCCAAGGCTTCACCCCGGCCACCTGAATGGCTGTCGCTGTGGAGCTTCCTTGGGGATTATAAGCCTCTGCTTTCGCTGTAGCTTTGACACCGGCGCTCTGAACGCCAAAGATTCGTGCAAAAAAGGTTGGGCTACCTGTGCGGGCGAATACTACCGAGATAACCGGGTTGCCCTGTGGTGCCATTTGTGGAAAGGTGACGGTTAATTCCGATGCCTGTACTGGTGCTCCGGCAACCCTGTTCTGCTGACCTGCCGCGATTGCTTGGTTCGTCGCCAGAGTTTGAGCGGTGCTGGGAGGGACGGCATTGTTATTCGTCGTGTACCCGGAAGTGACAAATGCCTTGGCACCCGCTAGTGCCGCTGCGTCGACCGCTTCCTGAGCCTCGGTTCGGCGAACGTACAGCATTGCTACATCAACCGCCAGTGCCATCATCGCGATGAGAGCGAAGGTTGAAGCTGCGACAAGCAAGATAGTTTGGCCGTGTTGACGTCGCCGATAAGGCATGGATGGATGAGAAGAAGACTGCATTCCGGAAGCATTCTAATCCAGAATGCGTACTGCAGAGACGGAAACATTTACACAAGTAACGACGCCCGTATTAGCCGATCCCTCAACGCTTACGCACGGGCGGAAACTGAGCCGAATGCGTGGGATCAGTTAGTACAAAGAGACGTGCTGATAATCCCGCGTTGTCGGGAGTCGGAATCTAGAGATACTGGCTGCGAGGACCATGTCACAGCTTTGTTGACCCTTTTTTCCCTTGAGTAGCTCCTGATCTTGCGGAGAGCTCGTTCTGAGCTGGCAGTGCTCGCTCCGGCGTATCCGAACAGATAGCAGAGCTATCTTTCTGGATAGCTGCTCTGCGCTCGCAGCGACTACGCGGCGGTCTCAAAAATTCTGCCCTCGTCTATCTCCCTGCAAATGAAGGCGCTACCAATTGCATGACGGAAGCGCATGTGAAGTTTCATTCTGGAACTCTTTTTGCAGCTGATTGCAAGCTGAATGGACCTCAGAGAGAGGTTCTCCACCAGTGGTTGAGGAGAATTTATGAGGCGTTTACAAAAGGAGTTTGCTATGCGTTCCAGGTTGCTTCAAGTTACATTAGTTGCCGCGGCCACGCTGGCCTTGTTAATGGTAGCTCAGGCTGAAGATCTGAAGATCACCAAGAAGATTTCTGTTGGCGAAAGCAGTTTCACGTCCGAGACCTACATCAAGGGCGCACGTGAGCGCAACGAGATGAATATGCCGGGTGGCGTCAGCAACCTGAGCATCCATCAATGTGACCTGAAGCGCACCCTCACGGTCAACGATCAGACCCAGACCTACATGGTGGCTGCCGATCCGGAAAGCGGTGATACCGCGGATGCCGCCGCACTGCTGACCGGTGCACCTGCTGCGCAAGCAGGTGGAAAGGTTACTTTGACTTCCATCATTACCGATACCGGGGAGCGCAAGGCGCTGTTCGGCTATGCTGCACGGCGCTTGAAGACCTCTGTGATTGCCGAATCATCGCCCGGTTCCTGCTCCAACGTTCATCAGAAATTCGAGATGGACGGCTGGTACGCCGATGTGGGTAAGGATTTGGCAGGATGCGCCCCACCGCCTCCGCCCATCCGCCAGGCCGAAGGTTGCCATGACAGGGTAGTCGTGCGCTCCAAAGGCAGAACGAAACCCGGGATTGCCCTGGCCGAGACCATTCGCACTGAGAACCCCGATGGGCAGCCGCTCACGATGACGTTCAGCACGGATGGCATATCGAAGCAGACCTTGTCACCTGACCTGTTTGATGTACCCGCGGGGTATCGCCAAGTAAACAGCGCAGCGGAGATGATTGCGGTACCGGTGGCCCAGGTGGCCACGGCCGCTGCTCCTACGCAAACCGTGGCAGGTGCGGCGAATGCGTTTGCGGGTGTCGCAACGGTCAACCCGGGTGTGGCCGCCCATCCTTACGCCATGATGAGCCCTGCGGCTGTTGCCGCGGCTATGAAGTCGGGAATGGGAGGAATTCCCGGGATGCCCGGGGCGGCTTCCGCCGGTGGAGCTCCAGTGGCTGCACCGCAAGCACTCGGACCTAAGGCCCCCGGGAAAATACGGATTGGAATCGTCGCACCGGAAGCGCAGTTAGGGCAAGGCAACAGTACCGGAATGGACTACGGCACACCTATCCGCAATGCGATCATTGCCTACATGAATGGACCGGCCGTGGAAATCGCGGCGCTCGATGCGCATATCCAGATGCAGCTTCAGGCGGAAGCTCAGCAGAAGCAGTGCGACTATATTCTTTACTCGAATGTTACGGTGAAACACGGCGGGGGAGGCGGTTTTGGCAAGTTCATGAAGATGGCTGGACCCGCCAGCAGCATGGTGCCCATGCTGGGCGCTGCCAAGGGAATGGGGGCAGTCACCGCAGCCGGCATGGCGACGTCGACAATGGCCCAGACCGCCGCCATGAGTTCACTGGCCAACTTCAACGGCCAGATCAAGAACCGAGATGAGGTCACGATGGCCTACCAGCTCACTGCGGCCGGCCAGCAATCCCCGAAACTGAGCAACACCCTGAAAGCGAAGGCCAATTCCGACGGTCAGGATGTCCTGTCGCCACTTATCCAGGAGATGGCGAATACAATCGTAACCGAAGCAGCTAGAAAGTAGCTCGGGGCACGTAGGTGGCCGCTGGCGGTCACCTACGTTTCGTTACATGGGAAAAAGGGAAACTCTGGGCTGTGTGCCATCCTGATTTCCAACGTGGCGCACGCTGTGGCAGAGTTCAGAATACGGCGGACTAGGGTTACACCTTGCGCCTAGTGGAAGCTAGCTATGGGGCTCAAGGTGATGGACCTTCTGAAGCTGTAGCTGGATTTATGAAATTCGCGTGGGCTGCGTTGCCCTTGGAAGATGAATCTCGGTAGCCGCTTAGCGACAGTTTGGGATTTGTGGCCTTCGGCGTGGGTGCTGACATGAGCTCAACAAACATCCGCTTGAACTTGGGCCAGTCCACATCTGTGTGGGCGTGCACTTTCTGCAGGGCGAGTGCAGGCTTATCTTGGTCCGTCCACACCAGGGTATCACCATAACTGATACCTTTATCTAGACTGACGTCCATATAGACATAGCGTTCACGCGTGATGATGGCTGGCTGCAGCCATGCCGCCGCGGCAAGTTCATCCCAAAGATAATTGCCTGGCCTTTCGGTGTAGCGAGTGACGTATTGGGCGGCAGGCTCTTTGGATTTGGCAATTTCGCTCAGCATTTCCTCCGTGAAGTGTGTCTCAACAGAGACATCGACGGTTGTGACCGAGATCTTTGGCCAAGAGGCATGAAGCAAAATGCTGGTTGCCTCGGGATCAAACCAGAAATTGAACTCGTGTCGCGGACTATCGAGATATTCAGGGTCATCAGTCCGCGGGCTGAGACTGCCGCCCATGAGCACAAGTTCTTGGGCCAGTGAAGCTAAGTTCGGATCCAGCAAGACCGCACTCGCGAGGTTTGTCATCGGCCCAGCGCCGTAGATAGTAACCTGATGGGGATATTTGTGCACCATTCGACTGATGAAATGAGGGGCATCTTCCGTTGAGGCTTTCGTTTGGGGATCTCCCTCGGCAAGCTTCGGAACTACCTCCGGAGCGTGCGCTGACCTCGGATTTGTCCATGCGCCCTGATAAATAACTTTGCCGTGCGTCTGCTCCCAAAGTGCAGTCCACTCCTTGGTTCGAATCATGGGAGTGCTCAAACCAGGTACAACGGGTATATCGGTGCGTCCAACAAGCTCCAGAAGTCGCAGGGTGTGTGCGACTTCTTCGTCGCGCCAGGCATCACCCGTGACGACGGTAATTCCCAAAACGTTTATATTGGGTGCCTGCAGGAAGACCAAAATTGAGTTCATGTCCGTGCCGCCGGGGCCAGCCGCATCTTGATCAATAATCACGTACCGACTCTCGGCCCGTGCCGTAAGTGTGAGTAGAAGAAAAAGCGTACAACAATGGCCAATTAAGTTCATGAGCGCCCGTCTGGAGAGCATGTCTATAGCAGTAATGCGTTTCATTTTCGCGTTGAACACTCGTTTATAAAACTGTTTGGTGAATTCGTGACGTTATACGAGTGACCGATGGCGCTTGTCAACAATCGGAAGCGAACGCCGTTTAATGCCTGCGCACAAAGTTCGACGGTTGGACAAGGTGCAGCTCTGACATCTCTGGAGGGGTCGTGACTGAATTACGCAGGGTTAGAGATGTCTTGAGCACAACGTGTTTGGCAGGTCCATCGTCACCTTTTATGCGATCAATCAAAATGCTGGCAGCACTGGCGCCGAGTTGGTAACCAGATTGCGAGACTGAACAGAGCGCCGGGTTAGTGGTCTCGCCGAGATCAAGGTCGTCAAAACCCACCAGTGAAACGTCCTCCGGGCAGCGGAGACCCCCTTCGCGAATAGCCAGCAGAGCTCCGAGCGCGATCATGTCGTTTGCCGCAAAAATTGCCGTGGGCCTGGGCACAAGGTGCAGCAGAGCGAGCGTTTTCAAATAACCGCCACGCTTATCGAATGTGGCTTCCTGAATATATTCAGGAAGGATGTGAATCTTGGCCTCGTCCAGGGCACGATTGAAACCCGCTAGACGATCCTTTGCATTGGTAAGATGCAACGGTCCGGTGACGGTGGCCAAGTGTTTATGGCCAAGCTTGACAAGGTAGTCTACCGCCTGAAAAGCTCCCTGCTCGTTGTCAACAGTAACACTATCTCCCCTCCAGTTCTTGGGAAGGCGATCAATACAGACCACCCCCGTGCCCGCTCGGCGATAGACTTCGGCCTGAGCCGTAAGATCGCTGAAGTTCGAGGGAATAACGATAATCCCGGCAGGGAGATAAGTTCGTAGCTCATTAAGGTGTGCCAGTTCTTTGGAATGATGGTTATCGCTGTTGCACAGCACTAGGCGATATCCATTTGCGAACGCGACATCCTCTGCCCCCCGAACCACGGCTGGGAAGAACGGATTAGTGATATCAGGAATAACCATGCCGATCATGTTGGTCTTATCGCGACGCAGACCACGAGCTAACTGATTTGGCTGATATCCTACCGCGCTCACAGCCTCAAGGACGCGCTGCCGCACCGGCTCGCGGACATTAGCCGAGTTATTAAGTACGTGCGAAACGGTGCCGAGGGAAACGCGCGCCATCTTCGCGATTTGTTTCATGTTGGACATCGCGTTTTCTCGACCCGGAGCAGAATACAATATACGAGATCTTACGGGCCGTGTCGCTGGCTCGCTAACGGCAGGGAGTTCCGGCCCCACTCGCAGCCATATGAAGCTCCCTCTACAGCTTCAATGTGCCAGATACGATCGAATCCTGCCCAGCAGCTCGTTGGCCAGCGCTGGTATCTCGTCTTTGGATCCTAGCATTGCAGGATCAGAGGCAGTCTCCAGCTCGTTTGTGGAAGAACTCATAGACAGTTTGCTGCTTACCTCCACCTATTTCAAACCGGATCACAAGGTTGTATTTGTTGCGCCCGCTCGAAGGCACACTCCGAATTTCCAAGCCCCTGAATTTCGAGATGGACAACTCTGAACTTTTGAAGGTCTGAAATTTTCAAGGTTGACAAAGGGAGGCGGGCTGATATAAAAACCGTGGCCAAGTTCTTGAATCGTTTCAAACCGGAGTGAGTCATGAAGCGCCCCTGCGTTCGCTTGTTTCTCTTCCTTCTCTTCATTCTTTACCTGACCATGTCTTCGAGCTTAGTGAGCGCTCAGTCGACAGGGTCCATTTTGGGTAGCGTGGTGGACTCTTCCGGAGCAGCAATTGCAGGCGCGTCAGTGACCATCACCGAGACCGGGACGAACACGCGGCGAGTGCTGACGACCGACAATTCGGGCCGCTTCGTTGCCAATGTTATGCAAATTGGCCGCTACAGCGTCAAGGTTACCGCTCCGAACTTTCAGCCGGCGGAAAAGTCCGACATCGTGCTGGAAGCCCAGGCGGCACCTGAAATAAACTTCACTCTTTCGCCCTCTACGGTCAGTGAAAAAATTACCGTCGAAGCCAGCCCCGTTGCCGTCGAAAGTACGAATGCCGCACTCACCCAAGTGGTGCACTCTGAGCAGGTAACAGACCTTCCTTTGAACGGGCGCAACTTCGTAGAACTTGCGACACTCGCTCCCGGCGTCTCGACCGGCGATCAACCCGCCGATTTCTTCTCAGGGGGCGCACAGAGCGGCAGCGAAACTTCGATTAGGGGATCATTTTCGCTTTCCGTCGCTGGTTCTCGAGAAAACCGCACGGATTGGCTTTACGATGGAGTTGACAATGGGGAATTAACATCTGGCGCGCTGGGCGTAGTACCTTCGATAGATGCTCTCCAGGAGTTCAACGTGCTGACCTCCAACTACTCGATCCAGTACGGGACGAGGGCCGGGCCGACGGTACTGTTAATTTCTAAATCCGGCACCAACCAGTTTCACGGTACATTGTACGATTTCCTCCGCAACACCAAACTTAACGCCTCGAGTTACTTCTCTCCCATAAATCCGGAATACATTCGCAATCAGTTTGGTGGTTCAATTGGTGGCCCCATTCGCAAAGACAAGACTTTTTTCTTCTTCGATTACGAGGGGACTCGAAACGTGCAGGGACTTCCATCTCTTGCGCAGGTCCCCACTGCGTTAGAGCGCCAGGGAAATTTTACGGAATCGTTTCCTGGAGCTCCCCAGGTGCCGATATACGACCCAGCAACTACGCATATGGACCCGGCAACCGGACTCATGACTCGCGATCAATTCCCGGGCAATATCATCCCCCAGAACCGGATTAATCCTATTGCGGAGAAAATGCTGACTTATCTGCCCCTGCCAAATGTTCCCGGAGTCTTATCCGCAAATTATGTTGATGTACCGCGCGAGAGATATACGGATAATAAGTTCGATATCCGCATCGACAATACCTTTTCGCCGAGTGATCGCGCGTTTGCTCGGTTCAGCCGTGACCAGGCATCTGTTTATGTGCCCTCGGGACTGCCTGGGTTCGGCAGCCAGCCCGGAGGATATCAGAGTAACCAAACTCTGGACAACCACGGAAGAAATCTGGCCATTTCGGAAACCCACATTTTCGCAAGCAACAAAATCAACCAATTTACCGCCGGCTACAACCGAATTTTCGACCACATTATCTCCTATGGAGATGGTACCAATTGGTCCCAGCAACTGCTTGACATTCCTAATGCTAACCTGGGCACATATTTCAGCAGCGGCTTTCTCAACACTCAATTTAATGAGGGCTATTGGGGACTAGGAGACCGAGGCTTCTCGCCCATCCAAGACGGCACCAACGTTTTTCACTACTCGGATGATTTTGAGTGGGTGCGTGGACCTCACTCGTTCTCGATGGGCATGGGTGTTCGCTTCTACCAGCTGAACGAATTGGGCGACGCTTTCCCCATGGGAGAGATGTCATTCGACAATTTGTTCACCGCCGGCTTTAGTAATGGTTCGCTGAACGGGGCTACCGGTAATCCAATTGCAAGTTTTCTGCTCGGGCTCCCCGCTGGCGGAGAACATGATAACGAGTTCGCTGGGGAAGTATCAGGTAGACGGTGGAAGGAATTCAGACCTTACTTTCAAGACAATTGGAGGATGCGGCCGAATCTGTCCCTGCAGCTCGGCCTAGCCTGGAATTACACTACGCCGACGGTCGAAGCACTGAACCGCTATTCGAATTTCGATTTCCCCACCGGGCAGCTTTTAATCGCTGGTGTAAATGCCAGCAAGACTGCTGGACTCCATTCCTACTACTTAGGTTTTGAGCCGAGAATAGGGGTGAGCTTTAGTCCATTCTCTTCGAAGAACGCCATACGTGCAGGATACGCGGTTCTACACGATGCGGGATGGAACCTGGGAGCCGAAGGTCTGGATCTGAACCCCCCGTTTTACAGCACATACTCCTTCCAGACCGACGACATCACGCCCGCGACAACCCTATCCCGAGGCTTCCCGGTCCCTGTCCCTTTGACACAGGCGACGCTGAGCGGAAACGTATATAGCCAGAATACGAATTTCCGCCCCGGCATGATCCAGCAGTTCAACCTAAACGTGCAGCGAGAGCTTCCGTCGTCGATCGTATTGACCGCCGGCTATATGGGCTCGCGCGCAAGTCATCTCCAGACGGCGATGTGGAATTTGAATACTGCACCGCCGAATTTACAGATTGATCCGGCCAATCTGCGCCCTTATCCCCAATTCAACGAGGTGATCGGCTTTATCGATCGGGGACTTGCGCGTTATGACTCGCTGCAAATTAAAGCCGAGAAGGCGTATCACAGCGGCCTATACATGCTCATTTCGTACGCTTATAGCAAGGGGTTCGACAATGGGCTAGACGATGACTTGGGCTCATTGGTGGGAGCTGCTTATTATCCGCTGCAACCTCCTCGAGGAACTTCTGACAAAGGGCTCAGCGTGATTGATCAAACTCACAACCTCTCTGCCAGTGTTCTTTATCGGCTACCTTTCGGAAGAGGGGCTCGCTTCGCAGCTGGGACGAAGGGCGTTACTGAAGCTTTGATCGGAGGCTGGCAGGTAAACGTGATCTCCCACATAGGCTCCGGCTTCCCTCTTGGCATGGTGACGGGCGTAAATAACTCCGGAACTGAACTCGGGTATTTTGGCAATCGTCCCAACCAGGTGTGCAGCGGCAAACTCAGCCACCCGAGCGTAGCAGAATTTTTTAATACCGCTTGCTTTCCCGATCCAGCTGCCGGAGTCTTGGGCGATGCATACCGCACCCCCTTGTATGGTCCGGACTTTGTGAATTTCGATGCCTCGCTTTTCAAAGCGTTTAGGGTATACGAATCCAGTCAACTTGAATTTCGCGCCGAGGTATTCAACATCGCCAATCACCCGCAGTTTGCAAACCCGGGCACGTTCACCGATTCGCCGGGCTTCGGGCAGATTACGCAGATTGTAAACAATCCACGGTTGATCCAGCTGGCTTTAAAATTTAT
>JAFATF010000371.1 GCA_019244045.1 Acidobacteriota bacterium | reverse complement strand
GGACAATTCTGGTTTCCTCCCTGCTCAGATCAAAGGCGAATCTAACACACGCAAATGTGAACGGAATATGAATTTTGCGGCAGCAGAACAAAATGCGGAGGTTCGCTAAACAACCTCCGCCCGAAGCAACTCGTCGCACGATGGATTTCAGGCGCCAGAGACCGAGCTAACTTGAATCGTGTCACCTTTCGCGTTGCCTTTGACTTTGGCCTTTTGCCCAATCAACTTGTCGAGCGCATCAGTTGTCGACTTGTCGCCGGTTTCGAGGGTATAGACCTTGTCACCGACCACGAGCGCATACTTGGAGCCCTGTTTGAGGCAGCCATGGGCGCATCCGGCGGGATCTCCCGGCATCATGTGTTTGGCTCCGCACATCGAATCGCTCACAATGCCGTTGAACGTCTGTTGGCCAGAGCCTTTCTTGTCAGCAGCCGCCGCTGGCGCGATCACCAGCGCGGAAAGCAATAGCAGGCACAAAGCATTTCTCGCACTCTTGTGAGCCCACGATCTCATCCTTATCCTCCAGGTTTGAACTTGCGTCCATCTTAAAATGCCAGATCTTGGCCGTTCTCGCTAGAAACTGACTTCCTTAATAGACTGTCCCAGCAGCGCAAAGGTACTGACCTCGGGTCCTAGGGCCGGGTGAGCGCCACCGCCATGGCCGGCTTCAGTTTAACGGCAATATCGATGAAGGCGAGCGCGGCGCGGCTGAGCGCCTTGTCCTTACGGAAAACCAGGGCTAAATCGCGGCGGATCTGTGCATCGGCAAGGTTGAGCTTGGCCAGAGTGCCGGCCCGGACTTCCACTTCCACATTGGAACGTGCGATAAATCCAATACCCACGTCGGCGGCTACGAAGTGCTTCAACAGTTCGCTCGAGTCAAGCTCCATCGAATACTGGGGCTTGAGTTTGCGTTCGTAGAAGAGGTTTTCAAGAGCATCGCGCGTGTGTCCCGCCTTAGGCATGAGCAGGGGGAAGCTGGCCACTTCCGCAGCCGTGGCCGATGCTAATTTGGCCAAAGCATGGTTAGGCGGGGTGATGACAACGAGCTCGTCGCGGTGAATGAGAACGACGGTAAGGCGATTGTCATTCACCGGCAGAGAGACGGCGCCAAAATCCACGGAATTATCGACCACACTTTCAAGAATGCGGGCATAGTCGGCGCGCTTGATGCTGACCGCAACCGAGGGATATTGCTTTTTGAACTCAGCAAAAACCTCAGGAAGAATGTGCAGGCAGGTGCCCTCGTTGGCACCTACTACAATCTCGCCGCGGGGGATGCGCTCGGCTTCAGCGATCGCAGTGAGCACGGCTTTGCGGTCATCGACGGTCTGCTCTGCCCATTTTTGAAAGATCTTCCCGGCGGTGGTAATCGAGACCCGACCGCCCGAGCGGTCCAGCAGCTTGGCGCCGACCTCCTCCTCGAGGGCGCGGATTTGGGAGGAAATCGCCGGCTGGGTTCGGAAACGCTTTTCCCCCGCGCGCGAGAACGAGCACAGACGGACGACCTCAAGGAAGGTTTCTAATTGATCAAAGTCCATGCTAGAAAGTAGCCAGCGATTAGAACTTATCAGGCATCCAGACAAATCGCCAGAAATTCTCCCCCTCCCCGAGCACGCCGTGATCAAGGCAAAGCTGGCTTGAACGAGTTTACCGAACCCCGGTAGCTCCCATCCTCCGTCGAATCCAGCCTTTTGCTGAAATGTGAAGTCTAGGGCGGGTGCTGCTGCACCGACATTACACACCCTTCAGCAAATAAACGGGCCTTATGGCTACTATAAAAATAATCAATTTTCTTCGCCACGGCGGCTCGCACTATGCTGCCTTTTGAGCGAGATGCCGGCACGCCGTCCTGCACCGAGTCAATTCCCAGGCAGAGGTTGATTGCGAAGCAGCCCCGGCGCCTGCCCATAGTTGTGCCTCGCCGTGGGCACAAGGAGTGAAGTATGTCTGAAGCAAAGACTGTGATGGAGTCAGTCAAGAAAAACGAGGTCAAGCTGCTCGACCTGCGCTTTACGGATTTGCCCGGACTCTGGCACCACGTTTCCTACCCTATCGACCAACTCAGTGAAGACTCCTTTGAAGAGGGCTTTGGCATGGATGGCTCATCCATCCGTGGCTGGGCGGCAATCCACGAAAGCGACATGCTGTTAATCCCCGATGCGTCGACGTTCATGCTCGATCCCTTCACTGAGGTAAGGACGGCGGTGATGGTGGCCGACGTTATCGATCCGGTCACAAAGCGGCGTTACGATCGGGATCCGCGCTATATTGCGCGCAAAGCCGAGATGTACCTGGCTTCGACGGGTGTTGCGGATACCGCATATTTTGGTGCCGAAGCCGAGTTCTTCATCTTCGACAACGTCCGTTTCGATCAGCGCGAGCAGCATGGGTTCTATTTCATCGATGCCGAGGAGGGCCGCTGGAATTCGGGCCGCCAGGAAAATAACTTGGGCTACCGGCCGCGTTATAAAGAAGGTTATTTCCCCGTCCCGCCCACCGATCACTATCAGGACCTGCGCTCGGAGATGGTTATGACCATGCAGAACTGCGGGTTGGAGGTGGAGTGCCACCATCATGAGGTTGCCACTGGAGGACAGACGGAAATTGATTTGAAATTCGACTCTCTGGTTCGCTCCGCCGATCACATGATGCTTTATAAGTACATTGTCAAAAACGTTGCCAACCAATACGGCAAGACGGTGACATTCATGCCGAAGCCGATCTTCCAGGACAACGGCAGCGGCATGCACACGCACCAGTCGCTGTGGAAAGGCGGCAAGCCGTTGTTTGCCGGTGATGGCTATGCCGGGCTCTCGCAGCTGGCGCTTTGGTATATTGGAGGGCTGATCAAGCACGGGCCGGCCTTGTCGGCATTGATTGCGCCGACCACAAATTCCTACAAACGCCTCGTGCCTGGCTTTGAAGCCCCGGTGAATCTCGCCTATTCTCGGCGCAATCGTTCTGCCGCCTGCCGCATCCCAATGTATTCGGCATCGCCCAAGGCCAAGCGGGTCGAGTTCCGCCCGCCCGATCCGAGCTGCAATCCTTACATGGCTTTCGCCGCAATGATGATGGCAGGACTCGATGGCGTAGAGAACAAACTCGATCCCGGTCAGCCCCTGGACAAGGATATCTACGATCTCGGTTCAGAAGAATTAGCTAAGGTTCCCTCGATGCCGGGATCGCTTGAAAGCGCACTCGACGCGCTGGCCAATGATCATCACTTCCTGCTCAAAGGAGATGTGTTCACCGAGGAGTTAATCGCCACCTACATCGAATATAAGCGCTCGAAGGAAGTAGACGCCGTAAGGCTGCGACCTCATCCCCATGAGTTCATGCTGTACTACGACATCTAGCTCTCCGCCTGCCAGCAGTGCTCAAAAGGCCTAGCAAAAGCGGGGCACATCGATCGCCATAGTGAATACTCCAGCTTCTTGCTTCGCGCGCTACGCGCTGCTGGTATTTTGGAACAGGCAAAGGTACTCGCAGCACCTGCAATGCACGTCTTTGCGTCATGAGAGTACACTTGGTTTGCCTGCCTATATGCACTGGGATCGGCTTGCAGTAAGGCGTTGATGGAAAGTACTGACCAGCGTGTCGCGCGCGTGCTGAAGGAAAATATTGTCATTGCGCCTTATGACGCACGCTGGCCTGAGATGTTCCGCCAGGAGGTCGCACACCTGAGGGCTGTCTTACCCGCCGAGCTCGTCGGTCGCATCGAGCACTACGGCAGTACCGCCGTGCCGGGGCTCGCGGCCAAACCGGTTGTGGATGTGCTCATCGAAGTTACGGATCTTGATGCCACGCGAACCCGCATTGCTCCCATACTTGCGTCTGAGGGATACGAGTACTTTTGGCGTCCCACGTTTGGCGACGACGTGCCACCCTGGTACGCGTGGTTCATCAAGCGCGATCGCCCGGGCGGCGAGCGGACTCACCACCTGCACATGATAACCACGGCACCCGAATTCGCTGAACACTGGCGTGCACTCGACTTCCGCGACTATCTATGTCGACACGTCGAGGTCGCACGCGAGTACGAGGCTCTCAAGTATCGCCTCGCCGCCGAACACACTCATGAACGCATTGCCTACACACGCGCCAAATCGGAATTCATCGCTAAAGTGATGGCCAGGTTGGGTCGATCGTTGAAGGAAGGCGGCGGCGAACCTCTCGAGAGCAGACGATGAGCGAGCGGCTTCGCTCAGCGATATGCGGCAAGATTACAGGATGTGAGTTCGGTCGCGAGACACGATGGAATGCCCGTGCACCAAAGCCCGGCCCTTTACCTGAGCAACCGCGATCGCCTGCTAACCCCCCGATAATCCGAAGCTCTAAGTGAATCGTTGCCAAGCTACCCCAAAGAAAAGGGGACGTAGGGTGTCTGGCATCCACATAATCCTTGGTCAAACCAGATTGGGACGACTACAATTTGCCTTCATTTTGATGGGATCGGGTGCCGATTCGGGTTCCAAAGCCTCGAAGCAGGCTGCCAGGGAGAGATGCCGAAGTTGGGGAGGACCTGTGAAGTGGTTCGCACTCGTGTGTGTGATGACCTGCTCGGCTTTTGGGCAGAGCGATCGCTTGTTTTTTCCCAAGAATTTCATCTGGGGCTACGGGCAGTTTGACGTTGCTCCACCGCACAACGAGCCCGACCCCAACTTGTGCGCGGCCAGGGCCGGCGCGCCGCA
>JAFATF010000325.1 GCA_019244045.1 Acidobacteriota bacterium | reverse complement strand
CGCAGATACTTCACAACCACCTCGACCAGACACTCGGGAGCCGAGGCACCAGCTGTGAGAGCTACGGTCTTGACGCCCTCCAGCCAGCCGGGCTCGATGTTGATGTAACTATCAATGAGATGCGCGCTCGTTCCCAAGCTCCGCGCGACCTCGACTAAGCGCTTGGAATTCGAGCTATTATCCGAGCCCACCACCAGGAGCAGATCGGCTTCGGAGGCGACGTGCTTGACTGCCGTCTGCCGGTTCTCGGTGGCGTAGCAGATGTCTTGCGCAGCGGGACCCTTGATATGGGGAAAACGTTTGCGCAGCGCCTCAATGACGTCCCTGGTCTCGTCCAAGCTCAGCGTGGTCTGGGTTAAATAAGCAACCCGGGTGGGGTCCGGCAGCACCAAGGCTTCCACCTCGACGGGAGAACCCACGACTTGGGTCACGAGTGGAGCCTCGCCGAGGGTACCGATTACCTCATCGTGGTCGCGATGGCCAATTAAGATGAGGGAATAACCCTCGCGGGCAAATTTCACCGCCTCGACGTGAACCTTGGTGACCAGTGGGCAGGTGGCATCGATCACCCGCAATCCGCGGCTCTTGCTCGCCTCCCGGACCTCGGGGGAAACACCGTGCGCGCTGTAAATGACCCGCTCCCCGTCGGGCACCTCGTCAACGCTGTCGACGAAGATGGCACCCTTGCCCTGCAGCTCTTCAACCACAAAACGATTGTGGACGATTTCTTTGCGGACGTAGATCGGAGGGCCAAAGGCCTCCAGTGCAATACGGACAATATCAATCGCTCTTACTACGCCCGCGCAAAAGCCCCGAGGTTTGAGGAGCAACACAGTCTTGCGTTCAGTCGACACGTACCCTCGTTCCCGTGTACCTATAGCCTACACTTTGCAATCTGGTTCCCTGCTATAAGGCTATCGGAGAGGTACCCCAATGGTCAACGTAAGTCATAGATCGCCTAACAATTAACAGCCATTGGGGATTTTGCGCACCTGAACGGCGAGGATCAAGAAGATCGCCTCCTTGCCCCTGGCGAGACCAACCAGCTGCCTTTGGGTGCGGTCTTCAGGCATTCGCCTTAAGCATCTGCTCGGCGTGCTTGCGAGAGGTTTCGGTGAGCCTGGCCCCCGACAACATTCGTGCCACTTCCTCGGTGCGCTCCTCGCCGCGAATTAATCGGATAGTGATTGTGGTCCTCCCCCCGGTTTCTTTTTTCTGGATGAGGTAATGACAATCGGCAAAAGTTGCGATTTGGGGCAGGTGGGTGACGCACAATACCTGGTTGACTCGCGAAAGAGCTTTTAGCTTCTTGCCGACCGCCTCTGCCGCCCGGCCGGCGATGCCGTTATCGATTTCGTCGAAAATCAAGGTCCGCTCGTGGCTCGCTTTCCGGCCGGCTTGGGACACGCCCGCCTCGACCACCGCCTTGAGGGCAAGGATCACGCGCGACAGCTCGCCTCCGGAGGCAATCTGCTCCAGGCGCCGCAAAGGCTCGCCTGGGTTGGAGGCAATCACGTACACGAGTTGATCGAATCCGAGTGAGGTCCAGTGCCCTTCCTGCTGATGGCTCGAAAGCTCGATACGAAAACTGGCCTGCATCGCCAATTCACTTAGCTCAGCCTCCACAAGTTTCTCTAGTTTGCAGGCAGACTGATGCCGTTTCCGGGAAACTGCGGCCGCGACCTCAAGATAGGTTTGTGCTGCCTGCTCTAGCTCACGGCGGAGGTGGCGCAGGATGTCTTGTTTGTTCTCTACTTCAACTATTTTCCTTCCGACCTCGGCCCCGAATGCAATCACGTCCGAAAGATTGGGCCCGTATTTCCGCTTCAGCCGGTCCAAAGCGGCAAGCCGCTCTTCCACCGCGGCAAGGTGTTGCGGGGAGGCATGAATCCGGCCGGCATAGTCGCGCAATGTGGCGCTAACCTCTTCCACGCTGATCCGGGCAGTCTCGATTGCCGCCACCGCCTCCTGGAACTTTGCTTCATAACGGGCGAGGTCCTCAATCGCCTTCCCGGCGGCTCGCAAAGTCGACGATGTCGACCGATCGCCTTCGTAAAGCAGGTCAAAAGCATTCATGGCGGAGTTAAAAATTCTTTCGGCGTTGGCCAAAATACGCTTCTCTGCTTCAAGGCGCTCATCTTCTCCCGCTTGCGGCTTGGCAGCTTCGATTTCCTTTTGCTGATACGTCCACAGGTCGACCAGCCGGAGCCGGTCCTGCTCATCGCGCTCGAGCTCATCGATTTTGGAGCGAACGTCCTTCCATCGAGAAAAGCTCTCAGCCAGGGGAACCAGGTCGGTTCCCGTGAATCGATCGAGCAGCTCTAGACGAGCGGCCGCGTCGAAGGAAAGAATTGATTCATTCTGAGCATGGATAGTAGCCAGCAAAGGTGCGAGTTGTTTCAGAACTGCGAGCGTGCCCGGCTGGTTATTGATAAAGATGCGACCTTTGCCGCCGGCCGCGATTTCTCGGCGAATGATTAGATTGCCCTCGTCGGCGTCAACTCCGTTCTGTTCAAGAATTTGCGTGACCGCTTTTTTGCATCTGGCTTGCAGCTCAAAGACCGCCGAAACTATCGCGCGATTCGCTCCGGCTCGAATAACCTCAGGCGAAGCCTTGTCCCCCATAAGAAGCGCGAGGGCGTCAATCAGAATGGATTTACCCGCCCCGGTTTCGCCGGTCAACAGATTCAAACCGGGACCGAACTCAACCGCGAGCTTGTCGATAATGGCATAGTTCTCCAAGCGCAATTCGAGGAGCATTGGATTCGGCTAATTGGAGCAGCATAGCACGGGTGCGAATAAGATCTCAGAATCATCGGCTTGTATCCGGCTTTGTGTCGGGTCGGCTTACGTGTTACTCGTTGCCCGCGCTAGCCGCAGTCTGGCGCAATCGGCATAGGGGGAGCGGTCGCCCGCTCGCCACCGGGTGGCCGGGAGCGGTTGCCCGCCCCGGCTCCCACAGAACGTAGCGTGCGGATTTCCCGCACTACGCTCGTCAGAAGTTGCTTTACAGCGTAGCGATAGCTTGTAGCTCCGCATACGGGAGATACAGCTTTGGTCGCAGCAGGGGAAAACGCGCCTTGATCTCATGGAATTGCTTCCACCAGATCTGCCCTTTCCAGCTCCGGCTGCTTAGCATTTTGCGCCAGTAGCGCTCCACCGCACGATGGACTCGCTGCAATGCCCGAAATTCCCGGCAAGGCCGTAGTATGCATAGTGTCCGCGAAGCATCTGATTGAGGTGCTCGACTTGCTCCTGAATCGGCTCATGCCGCATCCGCCGCATCTGGTCCTGTAAGCGCATCAGCGCCCGTCGCAGTCGTGACTTTTCTGTACGCATTCCAACCCGAAAGTTGCCTTTCTGGTTGCGAGTGCAGTACAGGGTGAATCCCAGAAAATAAATCGTCTCTGGGCGGTTCCGGCCACGCTTGCTGGCATAACGCTGCGCAAAACGTCCAAATTCGACGAGTTTGGTCTTCGTCGATTCCAGAGTCAAGCCAAACTTCCCCAGTCTCTTGCGCAAGGCATCCTGGACGCGAAGAGCATCCGCGCGATATTGGAAACACAGCACAAAGTCGTCAATGTACCGCACCAGATAGGCCTCACCTCGTAACCGGGGCTTAACCACGCGCTCGAACCACAGATCGAGCGTGTAGTGCAGATACAAGTTACTCAGCAATACGCTGATCGAACCACCTTGTGGAGTGCCCTCTTCGTTTGGATGGACTTCTTCATCTTCCAGCACGCCTGCTTTCAGCCAGCGCCGGATCAAACTGATCAGGCGTGGGTCTCCCACTCGATGCTCGACAAAGCGGAGCATCCATTCGTGACTCAAGCTCCCGAAAAAGTTCTTCAGGTCCGCCTCCAGCACCCATTCAACTTTCCGTCCGGCAATCACTTCGTGAAGAGTTGCCAGCGCTTGATGGGCGCCCCGCCCCGGCCGACCACCAAACGAGCAGGGTAAGAAATCTTGCTCGTAAATGGTGGAGAGTACCTGAGCGGCGCTTCTCTGGAGCGCCCGGTCCGCTACACAAGGAACACCCAGTGGGCGTTTCTCCTGCTTTCCGGGTTTCGGAATATACACTCGCCGAATGTTTGGCGCTTGATATCCCTGGCGGTGGACGGATTGCAGCGTCGCGTCAATCCATTCCCCAAAGTTCTCCTTCGCCTCCGGCACCGTTTGTCCGTCCACCCCGGGAGCTGAGCCTTTTGGAATCTGACATAGATTCTCCCAGACCCTCTCCTTCGTGATGTGATGGACCAATGAGGTGAACCGGAGCTTCGGCTCACACCGAGCTTTTGCTGCTATTGCTGCTATTCGTTCGAGTCCTGTTGCCATGGCTGGCGGTTCTTCTCTTTGCATAGAAGGCCGAATCCTCCCTTTGAATGGAGCCCATGTTTCCTTCGAACAATTCAACTTCCGCTGGCCGCTTCCCCATGTAGTCGGCTCTCCCGACCGCCGAGTACTATCAGCCAGTCTGACTTCCAGCGGGTCTTCGGGTCTCCCTTGCCTTGTCGGCTTGTCGGACCTTACAA
>JAFATF010000179.1 GCA_019244045.1 Acidobacteriota bacterium | reverse complement strand
AGCCTGAATCATTTCTCCTGCCCCCCCGCTGGCAATATTCGGTCTTCGTAACGAGCACTTCGTCACAAGCGGACGAAACCCTCGACATGGTTTTTACCAAGCATGATGTCGGCGCGGAGGTTCCAATCCTTCGACCCGTGACGGAGCCGCACACCCGATTGGGCAAACGAGCCTGCAATCATGCGCCAACACGGCAAACCCTACCACGTTCGAACGCGGAACGTGAGTGAGGATAGATACCCATCGACATTCATCGGCACACCTTTGAGCTGACTGCTCTGGCTGGAAGACGTACCAGTGGAGTGTGAAGGACGCGGAGAGGGCGGGAGGTACCGTCAAAACACGGACCGACTCCATCGCCGATAATCCCGGGCGCCTTGAAACGAAAGCGGGCCAGCGATATTGGTGCTTCTGTGGCCTTGGCCGGCGCTCGCGCCTACGTGATTCGCAGGGTTTGACCTGCATATATCGCTCGTAGGACGGGCGATTTACCTAACTGCTACGGCCAAAACCCATAATCTAAGCGCCGGAAAGAGGCATGCGGCCCGGCAAGGTACAGATCTTTACAAATTCTTACCCACTCTTTACAGCATAGGGAACAGAGACAACATACGATGTCTATATAATTCTCAGTTGCTAACCCCGCAGACGGGGCACTTTGCAAAGCGCGATGGTTGCGCTAAATGCGTATCATGAAAATCGCTGCACTGGCTGTATTTGCTCTGGGAGCGTTTGTCGGTATTGTGCTGAGTTCTCTGTCCCAGACGACGCAGCCCCGGCAGGCGAACCCCGGTGTCAGCGCCATGAAGCAGGTGGGTGCAATTAAGGCAATAGCCGGCAAGATGATCATTCTGACTACCGACGCCGGGGCCGAATTGAGCGTAGGTGTGGACGAGACTACTACTATGGTACGCATAACGCCGGGGGAAAAGGATTTGAAGAATGCCGTGCCCATCCGGCTGGGGGATCTCCTGCCAGGGGACCGCATCCTGGTCCGTGGAAAGCCGGAGGAAGGAGCCCGCTTGCTTGCTTCCTCCATTATCGCCATGAAGCGTTCCGATCTGGAAGTCCAGCAACAGCGTGTGCGCGAGGACTGGCAGAAGCGGGGAGTTGGCGGTTTAGTAAGCTCGTTAGACCAGTCGGCTGGAATTGTCATCCTTTCTGTTCCCGCTCTGAGTGGCAAGCGCGCTGTTGCGGTCCACACCAGTAAAGACACCAAAATTCTGCGTTACGCTCCGGATTCGGTGCGCTTCGATGATGCAAAACCTGGCACCCTGGCGCAAATCAAGCCGGGCGACCAGTTGCGGGCGCGAGGAATTCGCAATAGCGAGGGCACGGAGCTCTCGGCCGAAGAAATCGTTTCCGGATCATTTCGCAATCTTGCCGGGCCTGTCGCTTCTGTGAATCCAAGCGCAGGTACACTTACCGTGCTTGACTCGGCAACGAAGAAGCCAGCGGTAGTGAAAGTGACAGCGGAATCGGAAATGCGCAGCCTTCCTCCGGAGCTGGCAAAGCAACTAGCCCGACGATGGACGGGTGGAGGCCAGTCCATGGGACACCAGCCGGACGATGGTGGTCGGGGGAATAACGTTGTTCGGCCGCAGAACATTGGCGGCGGTGAAGCTTCTGCAGGTGCGCAACAAAGGCGCGTAGACCTTCAGCAAATGTTCAATCGCTTGCCGCCGCTGACCTTGACTGGGATGCAGAAGGGCGACACGGTTATGCTGGTGGGTACGGAGGGAGACGATACGGGTGCAGTTACTGCAATCAAGCTTTTAGATGGTGTAGAGCCGCTTCTCGTCACAGCACCCGGAAAGGGTGGTGAAAATATGACACTTTCGCCTTGGAGTCTTGGTAGTCAAGCGGGCGAGGACGCAAGTCCGTAGGCGAGACGTAGGCCCTTTGTGATCAGCTTTGCAGCATGACTTGTCCGAGATGGATTTCGGAGTATTGATGCTCGTATTGCGAACTCGACTTGCCATCGCGCTCGTTCTCTTGACAGGCGCATTGGTTTCCCCTGTCATGGGCCAGAAGAGCTCGGGAGCCATTCGCGGTCAAGTAACCGATCCTTCCGGTGCGGCCGTCACCAACGCCACCGTGGTGGTTCAGGGTCCGGGAGGAAGCAGTCGCACGGTTCGGACTGATCGCGCGGGCCAATACGAGGTCGCCCCTCTTGCTGCCGGCCAATACAGTCTCAAAGCAACTGCCAAGGGCTTCGCCGATTTTGAAACCGATTTTGTGAGTGTCCTGGCCGGGCAGGTACAGCGCCTTGACATACCTCTCTCCATTAAGGTGGAGAAAGAGAAGGTCACGGTCGAAACCGAGAGCAACAGCTTGGACGTGAACCCTTCCGAAAATGCCAGCTCGATTGTGCTGAAAGGAAGTGATCTGGATGCGCTTTCGGATGATCCCGACGAACTGGAGTCAGACCTACAGGCGCTGGCCGGACCGTCCGCGGGACCCGATGGCGGTCAACTATACATTGACGGATTCACCGCCGGCCAGTTGCCGCCCAAGTCGGCGATTCGCGAGATCCGCATTAACCAGAATCCGTTTTCCGCAGAATACGACAAACTCGGTTATGGTCGCATCGAGATATTCACCAAACCCGGCTCCGATCAGTTCCATGGTCAATTTCTGGTCGACGGTAATACTGCAGGCTTCAACTCCTTGAACCCTTTTCTCCGGCGTGCCGGACCAACCCTTGAATCTCCCAGCTATCACTCCTTGATGTACAACGGCAGCTTTGGCGGGCCGCTGGGAAAGAAAGCTTCGTTCTTTATCGATGCACAACGCCGCAATATTAATGACGAGGCGGTAGTGAGCGCAATCGTGTTGGATGCAAGCTTCAGTCCTACGCCTTTTAACGCGGGCTACCCCAGCTCGCGTATCCGCACCAACCTTGGCCCGCGTGTCGACTTTCAAGTGAGCCCCAGCAATACGCTTACTGCACGTTATCAGTTCTGGCAGGATATCGACAGAAGTCAAGGAATAGGACAATTTGATCTTGCTTCGGCGGCGTACAACCAGGGCGAGACCGAGCACACGGTGCAACTGAGCGACACCCAAACCTTCGGCGCGAAAGCTATCAACGAGCTACGGTTTCAGTACATTCGTGACATCACACGCCAGACGCCCTTCAGTTTGCTGCCCACGATTGACGTGCTTGGTGCCTTCGTCAACGGTGGCAACAATCAAGGGCAAATTAATGATCGTGTCAGTAAGTACGAACTCCAGAACTACACATCCATCGCCAAGGGAAAACATTTTCTGAAGTTCGGCGCACGCTTGCGCTACTCGCGGGATATCAACGATGCAAGCACGGGCTTTAACGGGCAGTTCACTTTTTCATCATTGGCAGCTTATCGAGGGGCGCAACAAGCGCTGGCCGCTCATCAGGCGGTCCCCGTAGCCTTTCTTCCCAGCCAATTTTCCCTCACCGCTGGGTTCCCGCGCGCTTCGGCAAGCGTGTTCGATTCTGGCTTGTACACACAGGACGATTGGCGGCTCATGCCGAATGTCACCTTAACCTATGGCATTCGGGTGGAGTCGCAAACGGGTATCCGCGATCATCTCGATCCAGCTCCGCGGATCGCCATTGCCTGGGGTGTCGGACGTGGGCGAAATTCCTCGCCCAAAACCGTAATTCGCGCCGGCTTCGGCATGTTCTACAGCCGCTTCAAACCGGATTATATTCTGCAGGCGAACCGGCTGAATGGGGTTACACAGCAGCAGTACATTGTTTCTTCGCCTAATACTAGTTTCTATCCCAACGTACCCAGCGTGAGTACACTTGAAACACTCGGAGCGGCGAGTTTTCCGACCACCTACCGGCTTGCGTCAAACCTGCACAGTCCGTACATCATCCAGAGCGCCATTACAGTTGAGAGGCAAATTACAAAAAGCGCCAAGGTAGCTGTTTCATACCTCAACTCACGCGGCGTTCACGAATTTCTAACACGCAACATCAATGCTCCCTTTCCCGGGACATACAACCCGGCCGATCCCATTAGTGGAGTGAGACCATTCGGAGCGGTGGGCAATATTTATGAATACGAATCAGGAGGAATCCTGAAACAGAATCAGCTGATTGTGAATGTCTCCCTGCGAGCCGCGTCCCGGGTTTCACTGTTCGGTTTCTACACGCTAAACTATGCCAACAGTGACACGGCGGACATTGAAACCTTCCCTTCCAATCAATACAACCTTGCGGCCGACTACGGGCGCAGTGCGTACGATATTCGCCATCGTCTATTTTTAGGTGGGAGTGTAGCACTACGCTATGGGATTCGCTTGAGTCCTTTTCTAATGGCCGCTTCCGGTCGCCCATTCAATCTGACGATCGGCCGGGATCTCAATGGTGATTCCATCTTTAATGATCGCCCGGGATTGGTCTCGACCGAGACGTGCGGGACAATTGCCTCCCTAAGTCCGAACGTCGAATGTACCCCGCTTGGAACCTTCAACCTCCTTCCGACTCCCGGGCAAACCCTCGTGCCCATCAACTATGGTACAGGCCCCACGGCGGTGACTCTCAACCTGCGCCTCAGTAAAACATTTGGCTTGGGCCGGAGGTCGGAACGGCCAGGACGCGACGACATGAGCGGACCGGGAGGGGGACCTGGAGGAGGAGGGGGCAGTCACGGTGGCGATCACGGACACTTCGGCATGATCGCTGGTGGAACGGCGGGTTTAGGTCGCGCTACCGACCGGCGTTACAGCCTGACTTTTGGCGTCTCAGCCCGTAACCTCCTTAATCACGTAAATCTGGGACCGCCCGTCGGAAATCTGAGTTCTCCATTGTTTGCGGAATCCAATTCCCTCGCGACCGGACCAGGTTTCGGCGGATCATTTTCGTCGGCGGCAAATCGCCGGGTGGATTTGATGGCGACGTTCAGCTTTTAGCTAGACTGTAGTGCGACCAACCAGCCGGCGTGCACAATGATGGAGGTGGCTGAAGGAGCGGTTTGCCATTGTATGTTCCCGGTTAGGTGCACTCGCAAACCCATAGACGACGACGGACCATCGAGACAGACGACCAACACTTCGCCTCGCCTCGATTTCTTCGCTCTGGACGTCAGCGGACAGTGACCAACGCCTCTATTGTGAAACGCAAAAAGCCCTTTGCGAACCCCGGCCTTTGAGTCGTAACCGAATAATCAGCTCACCACGCCTTGAACGTAAACTCATCGACATAGGCATAATAAGCCTTCCCTGACTGATCGCCATCCATCTGGAAATGCACTCCAAAGCTTTCCGAATTCGGCTTACTCGTCGGATAAAACGACTTGTTGATGGGATAGGTCGTACCATTGAAGGTCAGGGAAAGGAATACGGCTTTGCCGCCGCTGATTTCGGTGTTGACGGTCAGGTGGTCCCAGGTCCCTGCAGCGGGCCGCCTGCAGGGAATGCCGGTGGGAGACCATGTCGCCCCGGCTGTGTTCCATACGCTAAATACCCCTTTGTTATACGAGCATTGCACCGAGAACTTATACCACTGCGTCCCGATGTGCTTGTTCGAAGAGAATTCGATGCCCTGTGCAACTGAGGGGTTGCTGAGTTGATAGTGAGTATCCAACTGGAAGTGCGTTAGCGTGGAACTGGAACCCAGCAGAATCGGCCACAGACAATTGTTGTACTGTCCCCTCGGCCCGAGATAGAACTGGCCTGACGTCCCGTCGAGCGACGGCGACGACTTGATTGCTGGCTTCGAGCTGCACACCGGATTGCCCTGGTCGGGATAGGTGTACCAGCCCGGCATCTGCTCAATATTGCTGTACGTCAATGGGCTTGATGAGGTCGTGCTTGAGGGAATTGCGAGATTCATAGCCCTCTGGTTTGTCGGGGCAGCAACCTCGATTGCTCTCGAAGTAGACAACTGGATGCCGTTTGCTTGCACGGCCGTGACGGTAAGGACGTGGCTACCTTCGGCGACCGGGAGATAAACGTCCACTGGGGTAACAGCTTGCAAGTGCTTTACTTCGTTGCGGTCTACAAAGACACTGATCGCATGAATCGGCAGTGTAGATGACAAGTCCGCGACCACGCGAACCGGCGACGTCACCCTGCCAGAGCTGGGCAAAACCATATTGATCTGCTGCGCAAAGGCAGCGGCGGCTAGGAATAGGGACACAAATAGGGTGGGACGCGTGAACTTTAGGGACACAAAGACATCCTCCAGCTAATTTTCTGTCTGGCACCCTAAAGTGTTCGCGCACGCATTGCAAGAGTAGTTAGGGCAAGTTTCGTAATTGTTTGGCAAGCAAATGTATTTGTCGAACATTGCACTTGGGCAGCTACTCTGAAGATAGGAGCTACTCTGAATTTGGATACTACTCTGAATGGCAACCAGCTACTCTGGATTTCGAAAGAGAAAGGAACGGTGAATTACTTCTCGTAGCTTTCCCTGCAGCCGAGGCTTTCGGTCGCTCTGCCTTCCTTGAGTTCATTCATCAGAGCGGTCTTGACTAGCGTGCCCTGTTTGAAATGCCTCCATCGCCACAGGCCGTAGCCGTTCGCGAGAAAAAACTGTTCTTCCTGCCTGCAATGATCGTAATCCTTATCGCAGTCATAGCGGTAGTGCAAAACCCGTGTCCATACCCGGCCGAGGCTTTCGCCGGCGTCCATCTGTTCGGGCGCGTCGAGATCTATCAGAGCTTTCCCGATGTTGCTGCTTTTGAATAGCATACAGTCACGGTAGTAGCCAAAGCTCGTGTTGTCCACCTTGATCTGCGGACCCGGCTTACCTTCGAGTACGCAACGCGCCGCGATCGGCAGATCGTGCGCGAACCGCTTGAAAGTACGCTTGTCTTTCCATTTCAGTTCCGTGGATCGCATGTATACATAGCGTTCATCAAATGCCTTCACGTCAAAACCACGCGCCTTCGGGCTCTTGAGCCAGAGCCAGTGTCCCTCCGCGGCGAAGTCCCGGTCCGGGAAGACCTCCGTATAGATACCGTTCGGTTTGCCTGCAAGGAAGTAGGCGGCTCTCCTCTGTTTGTTCAAGACAAAGTACTTCATGACGTCGGCTGCGCCGCTGGGACATGAGAACTCCTGTGCCTGCGCCACCGCGCACGCGATTATGGCGAGTACAGCAAACCAAGAGATCTGTCCGGGGATCATAGGTTATTCCTTGTACCAAAACCCCGAGATCGCCTCCGTTAAGTCCCGAGATCTATAGGATAAAGTACCGTATCTTGCTCCCTTTCTCGCTATCGGGAGATCTTTGCGAACCCACAAACCCGCCACTCACAACCGCTGCGGAGCTGTTAACGTACTCGAGAAGCCCATCCATGGCGGATTTCGCGCAAGCAGAGATCCTGAAGAAAAGTGCAAGCATCAACAAACGCCAGTACAGGCGAGTAGCATCTCATTTCTGCTCAGAAGAGAGTACCTCAAGATGAAACCAGCCAGTTCGTGTACCTCATACGTCGGCACGCAGTCACTTGGGCTTTCGGTCGTTAACAGGATTGTGAAGGTTTATTCTTTGCCGGCCCGCTGGGCCCTTGTTCCTCTGCTAGCGATTGTTCCCAGCGCCTTTGCTGGCACGGTGACAATCACCAGTCCAGCCAATGGCTCCATGGATAACTCCGCCGTGCACGTCCATGCGACATACACCGGAGGCACGGGGACGGCGACCTATATGAAAATGTGGATCGACCACAATCCATCAACGGTCGAACACAGCACAAATGCCTTCGACACCACCACCGCGTTATCCGATGGGCCGCACCTGATCGAAGTGCAAGCGCTTGATCCTTCCGGCGCCTTTTACGTCAGTGCAGCCAATATCACCGTGGTGACGCTGGCGGTGAATCCTGCCGCCACCAGTCTGCCCCCTGGAGGCACACAGCAATTCACATACAGCGATAACTCGAGCTCCTCGATCACGTGGTCGGCCACGGGAGGCAGCATCACCAGCGGCGGCCTTTATACCGCGAGCTCAACGACGGGAACGTTCTCGGTTACGGCCAACGACTCCAGCGCAAATCAGACAACCGCGAAGATGATAGTTGCTCCGTTGCATACGGTGACCTTCGAAAGTCCGGCGAACAATTCGACCGTATCCTCGCCGCTTTTGGTTCAGGCAACCTACAACGGCACGGTGGTGGCAACCTATATGAAACTCTGGATAGATCATGTGGCCGGCCTGGTGCAGCAGAATACCAATTCGTTTGTAACCAGCGTTTATTTGGCGGGCGGTGCCCATCTCATCGAGGTACAAGCTTTAGATCCCGCGACCGGACTCGTGTACACCAGTGGTGTAAACATTACAGTTCCAGGCGGCACGGGCGGCGGTTCGCTCAATTACACAACCTGGAAGAACGACAACATGCGTAGCGGGCAGCAACTCAATGAGACAATTCTTACGCCTTCCAACGTGAATTCAACCCATTTCGGCGTGCTCTACACCAATCCCCTCGATGGTGCCGTGTTCGCACAGCCGCTCTATGTATCGAACCTGTCGATTGGAGGCGGTACTCACAATGTGGTTTTCGTCGCGACCGAAAGCAATTCCGTGTACGCGATCGATGCTGACCATTTCGACACCAGCAGGCACGGGAATGTGTATTGGCATAAGGTGTTAATGCCTCCTGGCGCGACAGCGGTTCCCCAATCAAAGGTGCGAAGCACCATTTTCCCGCACATCGGAATCACCGGCACGCCGGTTATTGACCCGGTTGCGGGCACACTCTACGTCGTCACTGAAACTCTGGAAAGCGGCACGGTGGTGTTTCGGCTGCATGCTCTTAGCCTGACCACGGGGGGCGAACAACACGGAGGTCCCGTCGGCATCAGCACGTCCGGCTTCCAGCCGCTCGAACAGTTACAACGGCCCGGCCTCCTGCTGGCGTATGGCAATCTGTACATCGCTTTCGGATCCCAGGGGGATAACATGCCCTACCACGGCTGGGTATTCTCATATAGCCCCACCACCCTGGCGAAAATCAACGTTTGGAACGCCACCCCGACGGGAAAAGAAAGTGCAATCTGGATGGGGGGATCCGGGATAGCGTCCGACGGTAACGGATATATCTATGTCATGACGTCAAACGGCGATTGGGACGGCGTTTCAAACTTTGGCGAGAGTTTCGTCAAACTACACTCCGACCTGAGCAGCGTATACGACTATTTCACTCCCTATCAGCAAGCGACCTTCTCGGCTGACGACCAGGACGTGGGCTCGGGAGGAATGCTCTTGTTGCCTCCCCAACCAGGCGCAATTCCGAATGAGGCCGTTGGTTGCGGTAAGCCGCGAGCAATCTACCTTGTCGATCGCGACAATATGGGAAAGTCCCAAACCAACACCAACGACCAGATTGTACAGGAGGTCGATAACGCTGTCGGCGGACTGAGCGGCCACCAGGCTCCCGATGCCTGCTTCATGACACCAGCGTACTGGCAGGGCAATCTGTACTTCGGCGCCAACAACGACAACTTGAGAGCATTCAATTTGTACCTCGATTCAACGGATAATAAGACAAAAATATGTGCGGTCTCGACTTCTACAGTAACCTGTAAAACTTCAAAGAGCCCTAATCTTTTCGGGTTTCCGGGCGCCCAACCGGTCGTTTCCTCAAACGGATCTAGCAATGGAATCGTCTGGGCTATTCAATATTCGCCATTCTCCAGTTCGGGAGGCGTGACGCCCACTGCGGTCTTGTATGCCTACAGTGCGACAAACTTGGCGAACCAGCTATATCAGAGCTCAAATCTTGGAAGTGCAGCCAAGTTTGCCGTTCCCACGGTAATCAATGGCAAGGTTTACGTGGGCACCGCGAGTAGCTTGTACGCGTTCGCATCGCATTAGGCCAGGCGGTCAATAGTTCGAAAACTCTTGCGGGCAGGCGACCCTCGCCTGCCTTTTTGCATGTACCAAAGTAACCATCGCTCAAGGTGTTTTGCTGATTGTGTCGTATGCTCGTGCTAGCCTGCAACCATCCTTAGTACATCGCGTCGCGTGATCGCTTCGCATTAGCATGATCCGACAGATTTCCGCAGTAGACCTGCTTCGGCGCGTCGCACGGAGTGTGCGCACTCCCCCACGCACACTCAGGCCGCTGATTCTGCTTCGGGTTCTGAGTTACTTCGTCTTCGCGTCGGCGTGAGTCGGGTGAAAATTCGCTTCCGAGGACACTTCTATGACTAGAGGCGCAGGGTTGATTCGAGCTGTTGCAGTTGTTGGGTTGGCTCTTGGCAGTGTTTTCTTGCTAGGATCCTCATCTTTGGCAGAAAGCTTCTCCTGTCCGGCAGGCCAGATCGACGTCATGAAATACTTCGCCATGGACCAGCAAAGAAGACCCAATCAATTTATGAGTGGCAGCCCAAACCCGATATATACGGAGGTCTATCCCAATCGGGATTTTGCCGGTTCCGGGTACTGGTTCTGGCTCAAGAGCCCCGGCGCTAATGGATTTGATGTCAAAGCCTTTGATCAACACTATGTGTACATGCGATCGACTGAACTGCAGTGGACCGACAACAGTACTTTCAAACGTTTTGCGCACGATCTACCTATTGCTGCTCGTTGCGTCACCGCTGGACACCCCGGGCCGACGATCAAAGTCGCGAACACCACATTCGATTACTACCAATCCTGCAGTATGTACAAGTCGAGCAATCTAGGCACCGTGGTCAATGATTTTGATGCGCCCGCTCTCATGAACGCCGGTGGCAATGTCGGCTATGTCTGGACTCGAGTTCTCCATTATCATTATGACTGCAATGCGAATTACCAGAGCTGTTCGGACGAGGAACAGTTCTTCTTGGGAAACGGTTACGGCTTATGGCAATGGAGACACTACAAGAACCGATCGCTCGCCGGTTCTGCTCTTATGAACAATGTAAAACCGGGCGTTGCGAACGAGACATTGCCCTGCCGGAACAGCTATCAATAGCAGCACCCAGATTGCTCC
>JAFATF010000048.1 GCA_019244045.1 Acidobacteriota bacterium | reverse complement strand
TTGCCCAAGCGATGCTGTTGTCTGGGTTCTTAGGGCTGACACCAGGGGCGGCAACGGAGCTGGGAAATGCTGCCCTTCATTATTTCCGGTGGAACGATCCACAAACGGCCTGCTGAATTGAGGAGGCACCGGGCTGGTCCAGTAGAGGCCGAACGGAGGGTCTCCTATCACCAAATTATTGGTCAGCTCTTCGATGGCCGTGTAGTAAATGCCATAGCCAGCTCGGATGCTCGAGTTGCCGGACCCACCCGACAGCTTTCGCAAAAACCCACTTTTTGCCGCGGGGGAATAGGCAAACCCGATGCGCGGGCCGAAATTCTTGTAGCGGGTAGGAGCCACGGTAGGTGGAATTCCCGGATCGCCGGGAACTACCCAACCCAGCGGAGCGCCGGGGAAAGTAAGGGACTGCTCCCCCGGAACAAGCGCTTCCAATTCGTTGTTTTGCTCGTACCACGGCATACTGAATTCCCAGCGCAAGCCATAGTTCATCGTGAAGTTGGATGTCACGCGCCAACTGTCTTGACCATAGAGGCCAAGATACTTGCTGCGATTGTGCTGGGGTAGTTGTTCGCCCTGCGCGTAACTGGTCGGAGCCCCAATAAGGAAATCGGCGAAGTCATTCCCCGTTTCTGTTCCCGTGAAAGTAAATTGACCATTGTTGGCGCCAAAATTGTTCAGCCTAATCTGGTCATAATGGAAGTTCGTTCCAACTTTCACGGTGTGCCTGCCGAACACACGGGAAAAATTGTCCTGCCACTGAAAAGTATTGTTGGTCTGGTAGTACCAGGTGTTGGGGACACCCATGGTGAACTCGTTAAATGTGATCGACGGGATTCCCTGAAATTGTGGCGACAAGGGGACGATGCCACCTTGAGGCCCATTCTCAGAAAACCCCAATGAGCTCAACGTGGGGCCCAGCCCTCCTTGCGGCACAGTGGGAGAAAACACATTCCGCAGGTAGCTAAAGCGTAATTCGTTGAAAGCAGTCCCCCCCGACAGGGCTTTGGTGTCGCTTACATTGATTAGCTGCGTGCGCCCTGCGGTGATGGCCGCAAAACCTGGCACGGTGGCGCCTAGAGAAGGGTAACCGGCAGTCAAGTTGTAATCGTCGAAGAAATAATAGGCGGAGAGGTCGCCCCAGTGTGAAGATCCATCCACGCGAATCCCGAATTTGTCGTCGCGCAAGACTTGGTTGACCGACGATGTGGAGAAAGTATCTCCACCGGGCTGACTGGGCGTGGGGATGTATGTCAGAAGATCGTTAGCAGGGCTGGAAAAATGGCCACTAGGGATGGTCGCGTTGGGAAAAACACACCCCGTAGTCGGATTATTGCTCGTGCAGTTCGAACCATAGGGAGTTCCTCCACCCGAGCTTGTCGTCGTCCCTGGGATGATCGTCGCTGCAGTGTAGTAGTACGGCTCAAAGGCAGTGACCGCATATCCCAACTGCTCCGTGAGAGCAGTCGCCCAAGGGTTGGGGCCGCTACTGCTGTTCACGGTGGACGCAACTGTAACCCCATTGGCGTCGACGGTGGTGAACGGGCCTGCGGGATTCGCTGCAATGAGATCCGCGAAATCGCCGCCCCGCTCCAGCCTCGAAGGCACAGAAACTAACCCATTATCCTGCCCTTGGACCTGGCGCGTACCCTGATAGTCTACGAAATAAAAAACTTTGCTGTGGACGATGGGCCCGCCGAAAGTGCCCCCAAACTGATTTTGACGGAAGGCGCCGCGCGTCGGGGAATAAAAGTTACGCGCATCCAGGTCCGTGTTTCGAAGGAACTCAAAGAGGTCGCCGTGTATCTGGTTAGTACCCGATTTCGTGACGGCGTTGATTTGGCCCCCACTGTAGTTGCCATATTCCGCGTCAAAGTTGCTGGTAAGGATTCGGAACTCTGCGATGGAATCGAGGTTGGGAATGACTGCGGCGCCATTGTTCGTTCCCTCCTCGACGTTGCCGCCATTTACCATAAAACCATTGGCGTCTTCCCGTCCCCCGCTGACCGACAAACTGCCCGGATTGAGGCCGCCGGAAGGCGACGTGGCGCTATACTGTCCCGAAGAAATCGGGACGACTCCGGCTTGAAGCGCGAAGAGGTCGGTATAACTGCGGCCATTCAGCGGAATCGTAGTCATCTTCGTGCTTCCGATTACTTCGCCCAGTTGCGTGTTCTCGGTCTCCACGTGGGCCGCGGAACCCGAAACCACAACGTTCTCCGATATGCCCCCCACCTGCAGCGTTACATCCACCCGCAGCGCAGCGTTTACTTCGATCACGATGCTGGTTTGCTGGTAGCTCTTGAAGCCGCTGCTTTGAATCCGGAGATCGTAGTGACCGGGTGGCAGGGAGACGAAAATGTAGTGGCCATCCGCGTCTGATTTCACGGTTTGCTCGATCCCGGTTTCGACATTGCGGGCCGTAACCTCCGCTCCGGCAATGACAGCGCCGCTCTTATCAGTCACGATTCCCGAAATGCTCCCGGTCACCCCCGCGTTCGCAATTTGTGGACTGGACAAGCAGCACAACCCAGTGAGCAGCATCGACAAGATAAGGAAAGGCAAGTGAATCGTTTGGCATCGATGGAAGAGACGTGTTCTAACGATCACGGCAGCGCGTTTGGGTGGCATAGTTCTCCGAGTTTCCGGCTTGACGCCCCGAAAAAAAGCTCTTAGACTTACTTCATTTAATGAAATAATATGGCCAGCTAACGCCAATATTTACGCGTCTTAATTCAAGTATGTCAAGAACTATTTGCGGCCGATTCCGTCTTGCATCGGATTGCGCGACCTAAAAACCTCGATTCTTGTTAGGGAATGTTGCGTATTACATTGGACCGTTTGGTTTGTATTGAGGTGCAGGTCTTATAGTCTAGAGGATTCGGGACAGCCAAGCGAACTGAGCGGCCTTCCACGAAAGGGATAAAAGTCCGTGAACATGAGGAGTCTAAGAAGGTCCCCGGTTCGCAATCCGGAATCCAAAAGGTTCAAAAATGAATTAAGTGTCTTGCAACTTGTTCACGCGAAACGAAATATTTCGCGAATTGAATTATCAAAAGAGACCGGCCTGAGCGCAGCCTCGATCACCGCCATGGTCCTAAATTTGATCGACAAAGGGCTGGTTATCGAATCCGGACACAACTCGAGTGCTTTTGGACGAAAGCCGATTTCTCTCAGCCTTCGTGACGATGCTGGATTCCTTGTGGGAGTGGACCTGGGATCGTTCTACACGAGAGTAGTCATCACAGATGTTCGAGGCAGTGTGGTCTACAAGCGGGAATTAAAGACCGGAATGGCCGATGGCCGCGATCTTGTTCTTTCCAGAACATTGAAGGCAATTCACAAAGCGATCGATGATTCCGGAAAGCCGAGAAGTGCCTTTAAAGGGATCGGAATTGGGCATTCGGGTGTGATCGATGTGAGT
>JAFATF010000644.1 GCA_019244045.1 Acidobacteriota bacterium | reverse complement strand
CGATCATGGGCCACACTCATCCTGAAGGGGGAATAACGCGGCGCCACGCCGCCAGGGGCACAAACGACCGTTGTGGGTCGGGAGCGGCAACAGCCGCAGCCCGGGCAATCTGAATCGAACTTTCGGTTCCGCTGCTACCAAATGGCCTAATTCGAGATTACGTGAAATATCGTTGACAACACGATCTGCCGAGCTTATTTTGACCTTCATCAAAATGAAGGAGCCGCTCGGATCGTGGAGAAGAAAGCCGCACTCGACGCTCTCTCGGCGCTCAGCCAGGAAACCCGGCTCGACCTGTTTCGCCTCCTCGTCACGGCCGGTCCTGAAGGCTTACCAGCAGGCGTCATTGCCGAGCGCCTGGGTGTCCTTCCCTCGTCTCTGACCTTCCATCTCAACCATCTCGTCCGCGCCGGTTTGATCACGCAGCGCAGGCTGAGCCGGCAACTCATCTACGCGGCCGAGTACGGCACCATGAACGGCCTACTAGCGTACCTCACGGAGAATTGCTGCGGCCGAGACGCGCTCTGCAATCCGGCCTGCAATCCCTCCGATGCTTTTACGACAGGAGAGTCCGATGAAGCGCCTGCACGTGCACGTCAGCGTTAACGATCTTGCGCAGTCCATTCGGTTCTATTCGACGCTGTTTGCGAGCGAGCCGACCGTCGTCAAAGAAGATTACGCGAAGTGGATGCTTGATGACCCGAGGGTCAACTTCGCGATCAGTATCAGTGGCGGCAGTCATACGGGCAACGTCGATGTCGGCGACCGCGCCGCCCGGCACCGCACCCCTGGCATCTCCCATCTTGGCATTCAGGTCGAGGATGAGACTGAACTCGCCGAGGTCTATGAGCGGCTCGCTCGTGCCGAGCGCCCCGTCGTCGAAGCCAAAAACGCCACCTGCTGCTATCACAACTCTGACAAGCAGTGGATCGCCGATCCGCAGGGCGTGCCGTGGGAGACCTTCTTCACCTACGGCGAAAGCACCGTCTACGGCCAGGGCTCGCTCGACAAGCTGCGCGAGGCGAACGAGGCCGTGTGCTGCGTCCCCGCCGCACAGGATTTGACGCCGCAGCTGGCCACAGCTTGCTGCGCCGGCTGATCTGACGGGAACGGCGAGATTTCCATCACCCGGTCGATCGGTTTACCGACCAATCATCGACGCGGGCAAACCCGGCAACAGGCTGATGCGAACGCCAACGATCAGCGACGAGATCTAATCAGGCGACAAGTGGTTGAAAGCAGTAACGGACGTCGAATGAGCCGGGGCAGATAGAATCATGCACGTACTTCCCCGACTAGTTGCATTTGACGTTGATGGCACCTTGCTTCGAGGCGAAACCGTCTGTGAATGTATTGGTAGCCACCTCGGTAAAAGCGAGGAAATGACCCTAATCGAAGAAGCAACGACCTTGAAGGAGGTTGCGGCTGCGCGCCGTCAAATGTTGACATGGTATCTGCCTCACGGCAAGGAAGCGACCTCAAGTATGTCAAGGATGTACGATTGGCTCCCGGTACGAAGGCGGCCTTTGCGCGTCTGCGTCTATTCGGGATAAGACCGCTTGTCCCGAATACCAGAGCCCGGCGCAAGACAATAAGGGTTGTTTGATCGGCACTGTCAATTTAGCGGATTTCAAAATAGAATTTGGTAATAATCTTGCGTTGGAGCCGAGGGTTGGATATTGAAACCAAGCTTAAACCGTAAGCTTGTGACCTAAAATTTCAAGAGCAGGGTCCCGCTTGGCTCAAATTGACGGTGCCATCCTGCCTCATCAGGATTCAAATTCACCAATTGAGCCGCAGCTTACTACGCAGGAGGAGTGCTTGGCGCCGCAGCCGCCCAAGTGGCGGGCGGAGCGGCTGCGGGATCACCGCCCTGATGTGATCGGCCGGTCCAAGCCGAACTGGAAATTCAGGCATAAGGTTCTCGTTGACGACATATCGACGATCAAAGGCATCATAATCCAAAGACGCGGCTGGGACGATCCGGTCTTGCCATTGAGATCCGGCAAACTCCGGGCCGGTATCTTCGAAATCGAGGGGGGCATCCCGTTTCGTCGCAACAGTAATACTCCAGTTTGGTTTCGCCTCGTGCCAGAATCCGGTGCGCGCTTCCATCGCCCGCCGCCTGGTGAGCAGTCGCCACTCGATCTGTTTCGGCGAGCGGTATTGATAATGTTTCAACCATATCCTGACAGGACAAGCAGGAGCCGTGAACATAATCGGCGGGAATCCGCCTTGAGTCGTTGTCCACACAATATCGTCACTATGTCTGAAAAATCGTAGCTCACCCCAGTTATTAAGGTAATAACGCAATCGCTGCTGGACCGGAGTTTGCAAAAACTTTATCGGGTCTTGCTGATATAAAATCGCATCCTGGTCAGTGAAATAATAATTGAGACTGGCTGACCATACGGTTTGCAGATGACTCGGTATCTTAGCTAGAAAAATTCTTGGATCATCTATGTAGAATTCATCCGCGTCCAGCGCACACCACCAATCTTGCGAACCAGCGTTCGAACGAAATGCGTTGAAAATATCGGCGCGCAGACCGTTCCTATAGAGGACGTCATCCTGCTTATATGGTATAATCTGCAAATATTGCCTGGCCAGCTTCTTCACCAGTTCCCAGCTTCCGTCATTACTGCCGTTATCAAAGACATAGATGTGATCACACCAATGCAATGCCGCGATAAGGCATTCTTGCAGAACATCGGCCTCGTTCTTAACAAGGCACATGCCATGTATTTTCATTGTTTTCCTCGCCTCCACATAATAGGCAGCGCGGCTAATGCGGATCGTCGCCGATCATGGCGGGTGTCCTTATTTCCATCTGGACCGGAGTAATCCATCAGAAAGTGGATATACTCATCCATGCTTTACCAGAATTTGAATTCATTGAGCTCCCTATTGCACAACCGACAGAGCCCTGCAACCTGTCTGCTGTGAGTAGCGGCACATCCTGCGGGTGTAGCGGTTGCCGCAGAATCCCTTATGTTACAGAAAGCCACCGAGAGGTACCGAGGAGGGGCCGGAACCACGAGCCAAGCTCATCGGATAATCGGGTTCGTAGTTTTGCAGCGTATTCGCATATCAGAATCTTTTTCCACCCGGGGTCCCGAGTGGATTGCACACCCGAGTGTGACTTTCGGGCAATCGTTTGGGATGCACCGACGCCGAGACTATTTTTTAACCATGAACAGCTTGTCTCTTTAGAGGCGGTTTTCAGAATTCCCAAGCGAGCCTGCCTGCAACCCGGAATATGCAGGCGGTCTGGAGCAGCGACTGAATGACGAAGCCGAGCCGCCGAGCCGATCCCAGCGCGGTGCAAGACGCCTGTTCTCCAGGACCCGGGCATTGCTGTGCTCCACCGGCCAGCGCTGTGCCCAGCCCTGAGCCATGTGGCTGGCCGCGCTTGTGAATGCGCGGCTTGGCGCCAAAGCGGCAAGAGAGATCGCGGTGGCGCTCGGCATCGTAGCCTTTGTCGGCGAACACTGTGCGGCGTAAGCGCCTATCCCTACAGTTGCATTCTTTGTTTCAGATGTGCGCGTTGTGCGGCGGCCTGATGGGCCCGTCGCCACGCCGACCAGGCGATGATATGAGCCGGCTCAATGCGCCGTTGCGCGAGCCGGGTGGCGATGCGGCGAATTTCTTGTACGGA
>JAFATF010000593.1 GCA_019244045.1 Acidobacteriota bacterium | reverse complement strand
GGCTCCATCAACGTCCTGTGCGCGATCAGATCCTTAGGTTCCCACTCGCGCCGCACCAACGGGTGAACAAGTCCCCGATCAAGCCGTTTCAACCACGCTCAGCTACTTTGCGCTTCGCCGGAGGTCTTCGGGAGTTCCGGACCCAGCACTACAGCCGGGCAGTAACAGACGAGCGAACTCCAGCGATGCAGTACCCGTCAGTCGGGTCGCCGGGACTGGGAGCTGGGCAAGTACCTCGGCCTTCTGCTGGCAGGCGTCATCGCGTGAAATAAGTTGATTTGCGGTGCACGTGCCGCCGAGCGACCCATCCACGAGGATAAACCAGATTGGACGGACACACTATGAACAGCATCAACGACATCCAATCATACCTCACGCTGCTAGAGATAGGCGCCTATGCTGCCATAATCTGCGCCGCGGGTACCGTCATGCGAGCTGTTTCTTGGCTGATCCAGAAGGATCGGATTGAAAATGCGTTGAATAATGAGGGTGGGCACGAAGCGTCCCAACAATCGGGGTAAGCTGATACAAAACGGGGGAACTGTTCATGAGGTGCATCGTGCTGCGCTCGATCATTAGGTGTTCCACGACGTAGCCGCGCAGGTCACCGCGCACCCCGGTCGTGATCCCAGACCGCCTTGCCCAGCAGGTGTTGCAGACCGTCCGGCCTGGCGGCTCCGACGTGCTCGGCGATGGTCCAACAGTTCTTGATCGGCAGGTCAGAAGCCAATCCCAGCACCAGATCCTCCGCCCGCCGACGTGGCTCCACCCGACCAAACCGGCAACAGATCCGGCCCATCAGCTCCCGCCATCGCGACCCGAACACGCCGGGATTTGCACTGGCCGCCGCGCGGCCACCGCAAGATCGACTTGGTTCCACACAAGCCACGGATGATCACGCGGTGGCCGTTCTACGTCACGCCATCACGCCCAAGATCACGAAGTCCGGTCGGGCCGCGACAATCTCGCCAGCGGGCGTCGGTCGGCGGACCCTTTTCGAGGTGTACTTTCTGGCCTGCTAGGCTCCGGCGCGCGCGCTCGGGCGGTCAGCCCGACGACTAATAGTCGGGATCGGCCTCGTCTCCGTTGAGGCGGCGAACGTGGTCGAGTCGCAGCGCACGAGGTGCGAGCTGCAACGGGTGCTCGGAACGCTGAAGTCGTGGAGCCTTCGGCCAGAGCCGAGGCGGGTGCGGGCAGCGGTGTTTGCGGAGTGCTGAGCAGGCAATCCAAGGGGAAACGATGGTTCGTCGACAGGTCCGTGTCGCGGGTGACTCACGGCGGCAGGCGCGCCCAGTCCAAGGTGAGACTTCGCCACCCGAAGACCGCCATGTCACGGATGACTCACCGCGGCAGGCGGACCCAGACCAAGGTGAGACTTCGCCACCCGGAGACCGCCGGACGCTGTTGCAGCGTCCCTTGTTGTGGTTCAGCGGAGTGGTTGTCGCCGCAGTGACCGGCCTGCTAGTTACCACGTTTACCGACATAGGGTCACAGTTACTTGACCAACCACACCTCAATGACCAGATACGGCCGTGGGCTGATATGCGAATTACGAGCGATGTCGTCCAACTCGACGACGAGGGCTTATCGATGGCTACCCGTGACGATAGGCAACTAGGCGCCGCGTTATTGACCTCGATGCAACAGTCGGGGGCTGCGGCATCCCGGGATGTAGTCAAGGCTATTCGCGCGGCGGGCGGCGTCAACGTTGAAACGCTGTCTATTCGACTCGTTTTGGAAGGCCGTCGCAACGAGGAGATCCGCATCCTCAACATATCGCCAGTGGTCGTTGAACAGACAGCGCCGCTGAGCGGCACCCTATTCTACGCGCCTCCCCAAGCCGGCGGCGCCGACCTCATGATGCTGCTTGACTTCGACCAGCACCGACCGGTGGTGAGCAGCATCATCCAATCACCCGAGGGGGGACCCGTCCTCACGCCTGGGCAGCCTTATTTCGACACGAACACCATCTCCCTGAAGGACAACGAACAGCAGGTTGTCATGCTTCGGGCGCGGGTGAAGAAATACTACGTCGCTTTCAAGCTTCGGGTTGAGTACCTCATCGGTGGCGAGGAACGAAGCATCGACATCGACAACAACGGAAGCCCCTTCGCTGTCACGGGTATGCATGTGAACCCGACGGACAACGCGTGGTCCTATCAGCGCGGCTTCAGCATTGATGGCTCATTCCGCTACTGCCGGGTGCAAAATCCGCAAGACTTCACTGGCGCGTCGAAACTAAATTGTTGACAATTATGAGCACAGGATAAGGGCGGGCGGTTTCAATCGGTCATGGCGACACAATGCTCCGCGATCAGCTTCTCGAAGAGCAAACATTCAGCCGTTGCTCTGAACTGTGGTGCTGGATGGGTGTGATGGCTTGTTCGGGGGTCTTGGGCGTAAACATTCAGCCGGTACACGTTGGTGTTCTGGGTGGTGGCATGGTGTGATGACCGGCGGGCTCGTGTCGGCCGGGTGGGTTTATCGTGGGTTGCCTGGTCAGGCGGGGGCAGGGTCCGGGGGCATCCATGGTCGTCCCACGA
>JAFATF010000585.1 GCA_019244045.1 Acidobacteriota bacterium | reverse complement strand
GAGATCGTCTCCCGTTCCTCGGCGCACAACGGCACACCCCCACTCATCAACCATCCCCCCAGAATATTCCCCAGAAAGGGGACATCTTAGCAGATCAAATTCTGCTAGAATAAAGGCCTGTCGCTACGACCGTTTGAGCCCAAGCTCGCTCAAGCCGAAAAGACAGACTTCCTCCTCGACGGAGGAGCAATCGGAATCGACGTCGTAGCGCTTGATATCAACGGGCAACTCGCATGGGATCCCTCAGACGCGAAAGATATTTGCGAGGCATCAGGAAAGATTGAAGTGTCATTGCATTTTATACAGGCAAAGCAGTCTTCGTCAATTTCGAGCGCTGATATTCTCAGCTTTGGAGACACTGTCAGAAAATTTCTAAATAACGCAGGATTTGAAGGATGCACACGAATAGGTGCACTAGCGGCTGCATTGCGTTACGTTTTCGATAAGCATGCTACCAGTCTTAAGGTATCTCCATATGCAACCTTACACTTTGTCACCACGGCCCCAAAGGCCGCTACAATAGATCCGACCGTCCTAGACAGAACAAACACAATTGTACATCACATTACAGATCTAGGTTTTATCGGCAAAGTCTCAGTAAAGATCTTTGGGGCGGATGACCTTCACGAATCCTGGGTTAGAAAAAATCACGCCAACGAAGTCGAGATCCAACTTGAAAAGCAAGTCAATCTGCCAAAGATGCCTGGAGTGGACCAGGCAATTCTAGGAATTGTTTCCGTGGCCGAGCTTCTCAAGTTGACACAGAGTAGCGACGGTTCTCTCGATGAACGAGTATTCTACGACAACGTAAGAGGATTCAAGGGCGAAAGCAACCCCGTCAATCGCAAGATTATGAACACATTGCGCTCTGCGGAACGAGAGCTATTGCCCGTTCTAAACAATGGCGTGACTGTGGTTGCCGCCTCGTATTCCCCAAAACCTGGAGATTCGGTAGCAATCTCGGGATTTCAGGTGGTTAACGGTTGCCAAACGAGTCACTGTCTATATCTTTCGCGAGAGTCCCTAGGTGACGCCATTACATCTGTACATGTACCGCTAAAGCTAGTAGTTACTAGCAACGAAGATGTGACCACGCGAATCATCGAGGCGACCAATTCTCAAACAGAGGTACAAGAGAACGACCTGGTCGCCTTAACAAAGTTCCAGAAACGGCTTGAAGATTTTTACAAACTTGACCCCCTTGACATCAAATTGACCTACGAGCGACGCTCCGGTCAATTCTACGGCAAAAATGTGATCAAGACCAGAGTTGTAACAATCAATGACCAGATGCGGGCTGTATCGGCTGTATTCTTAGACAATCCTCATGCGGCGGCACGTTACCCCCGCAGCCTGTACAGTCAGGTTGGCAACTCAATATTCCGAGATGACCATATATTCCTACCTTACTTGGCAGCCGCATTCGCGGCATATCGAATCGAAAATGCATTTAAGACTGGGCTTGATCCATCCTATAAGCCGGCACGCTACCATATTCTTATGGCTTGCAAGTATCAAATCCTTGGAGTGAGGTCCGCTTTGCTAAATTCTGTTATATGCGAGCAGCAGAGCCAAAAAATAATCGCCGCCCTCAAGAAACCCGACCAAGTTGAACTATTCCAAGCTGCGGCTGAGACTGTAGTCGACGCTGGTGGAGGCCGACTAGTATCGCCTGACAGGCTGAAACGGCAGCAGTTCACACAGGAATTGATCAGCGCACTCATACTGAGAAGAACGTAGGTGTAGTGGTGAGCGCGACACCAGCCTTGACCTGGGACCCTCGCGAGGGCTCACATCGAGCTAATAGCGGGCAGGCCAGAGGCTGCCCGATGCGCGGGCCAGCTTACGAGCCCTCGCCCCAGGTCAAGGCCGGTGTCGCGCTCACCGTTTGAACTCAAGGAAGTACGAAATCGGGTGGTACATCCACTGAAACGACTGTCAGATCCAGAGTGGCCCCAGCCTGACGAACTCTGGGAGGAATTCAGGCTGGCTAATTTGTATCTTGAACTCGCATTATTGCGCATCCTCAACTACAACGGCGAATACATGTCGCGCCTTCAGCTGACTGGATGGACATGGAAAACAGAGCCCATGCCGTGGCGACGGTAGGTCGCCACGTTCAGCAGGACACGGCCGGTCGACTCCCCGACTCCCGATGACGTGTAAGAAGCATCTGTACACTTTGTACGACTTCAAGGCGGCCCCAAGCGGCCGATCGCTCCGCAGATCGTGCACGGAATTCGTGAGCCGCAGCCATCGCGACGCCTACGCTGGCTGCGGCTGACCGGCTAATGACACGCACCTCATCGCGGCCTGGGAGTGAGGGGGACGGAGGAGCGTCTGATGCGATGAAGGAGCGGGGCCTCCGCTCCTCGTGACTCCCGAGGCAGGCTCGGGGTGCTCACGTCAACGACTTGAGGAGGCCCCTGTGAGCGAAGCCTAGGAGGGTAAGCAGATTGTCGGGATGGATCTGCATCGGCGTAAACATTCAGCCGGTACACGTTGGTGTTCTGGGTGGTGGCATGGTGTGATGACCGGCGGGCTCGTGTCGGCCGGGTGGGTTTATCGTGGGTTGCCTGGTCAGGCGGGGGCAGGGTCCGGGGGCATCCATGGTCGTCCCACGA
>JAFATF010000538.1 GCA_019244045.1 Acidobacteriota bacterium | reverse complement strand
ACCGCCGGCTACATGGAATACGATGAAGCCCAGTATCCAGCCAATTGCCAGCACGATAAATAAGCCAATGAAGATGCTCATATGGCCTCCTTCCCCCTTAGAAGTTGGTTTTGCCACCTCAGTTGCAATTGCCGCGCGGCAGAGCTGCCGCAGCCTGCGGCTACGCGAGCTGAAATAGGACTAAGACTTGGGAACACGTGGCCGCGAAGGACCCGGGGAACAGGTTTTCAGACGAGCTCGCGATGACCGGCCACCACGCGAGAGGAGAGCGAAGCTCTTGTCTTGCTTGGGCAAGCGGTGCACGGCGTTGTGGGTTGTCCAACAGTTCGGCAGAAGCTCGTCTGTCGGCCCTTTGTTCTGCGCGACCAAAATAGCTTTCGGTTCAGTGGCTGACCATCGGTTAGTCACCCGCCACGGTCTCTTCCACCTCAGGCTTTGCCGCGTGCCCGTTCCCGCCATTGCCGTTTGCCGGTTTCCTCAGAGTGTCGAGCGAGATAAAACCATTCTCGGAAACAGGTGCCTTCTCCTTGAGGATCACCTCGCGATAGAGCTGCGCCATGCGCGCATTGTAAGCGGCGTCATTCTTTAGCTTGGCGTCGCGCGCCCGCATCTTCTCTTCTCGCGAATTCTTAGCAATGCCGAGCCGATCGAGATCCTTCTGCTCTTCCACAGTAACGATCTCGTCGCGCAGGTAGAGCGAGTGCTCCTTGCATTCAAGGTTCACCTTTTTGCCGCCGGCGAAGATTTCGTGTCGGCCATGCTCTTCATACCACTTGGTGAGAGTGGCAGTCATATGCATCTTCTCGATGATGTTGCGCCAGCCAACGCCCGTGTTGTAGGCGCAAAAGGAGATCTCACCTTCCTGCGTGGCATAGGGAATGATGCACTGTTCGGTACGGCGGAAATCATAGTTGAACAGGTCCTGGAACCACATGCCAGCGATGAACAGAAAGTTCCAGCGATCGGTACGACGCTTCATGACATCGTCAAGGGTGCGATCGGGACCAACCTTGCCGTAATTGCGACCCGTGGCATTGAAGTTTTTATCAAACTTTTTAAGCAGGTCGGCAAGTTTGAAATGGGTCGGCGATTGGAACGGATCATAGTTTTTCATCAGCGCGAGCGCCATTCCGACGGCGGTAAGGAACTTGCCGCGCGCAGCGTCGTTCACTTTGGCTACATCCTTGGCCAGTTGATCGCCGTGGAGAAACGCGGTAACCGGCGCTGCCTCTTTGGTTTCCTTATCGATCATGACCGCCATCCCGGTACCGCAATTGGGATGACAGCCACAGCTTAGCTGACCCCAATTGTTATCGGCGTCGCGGGCGTGCATAACGTCGGCCCAATCGGAGAACGTGCTCATAAAGGAGATGGGAAACCAGTCGCGGGCGGGCTCGCCCAGACCCGTCTGATCCTTCACGTCGTGGGCAAGGTGGGAGAGGGTGTAGCGCTGTGCCATGCGGCGCTCATCGGTAATCGCCTCGTCGCGGCCGGTAAACGATACCGGCTGGAAGGACAAGAAGCCGATCTTCTTCGGGTTATCCAAAGCAAATTTGATAATGCGGCCAACCTGTTCGTTATTGATGCCGTTCACGATGGTGACAACGGGAACGATTTCAACGCCCGCACCATGCAAATTATCAATTGCCTTTAACTTTACATCGAACAGGTTTCCGACTTTCCGGTGCGCGTTGGCGGCATTGCCAATTCCGTCAAACTGCAGATATGCATACCGTAGGCCAGCTTCCGCCGCCTGCTGAGCGAATTCGAAACTCTTCGCAAACTCAATGCCGTTGGTGGCAGCCTGTACGCTGTTGTACCCGACTTGGCGGGCATAGCGCACGGCATCGAGGAAGTAGGGAGAGAGGGTTGGCTCTCCCCCGGAGAACTGAACCGACATCTGGCGCTTGGGCTTAATGGTGATGGCGTTGTCGAGCATGGTCTTGATGTCTTCCCAGCTCAGCTCGTGCACGAAGCCGACCTGATTGGCATCCATGAAGCACGGATCGCACATCATGTTGCAGCGATTGGTCAGGTCGATGGTGAGAACGGCACCGCGGCCATACTTAACAGTGCTCGAGCCATGGCGGTGCAGCTTCTCATCGTTGTGGGCGCGGATGTCACGACCGGGGAAAACATCCTCCAGGTGCCGCGAAAACCGGGTATCGATGGACATCAAATCTTCAAAATGCCCGTGCTTGGGACAGTGCTTCAGCATCCAGATCTTGCCGTCGCGCTCGAGGATCTGGGCCTTGAGCTCACCTACTTTCTCATTGAGCAAAACTTCAAGAGGCAGCTTGCCGTCGAGGATTTGCTGGCGAATTTCAGGCACACACTTGGGACACAGTGAATCGGTCGACCGCGGCCAGCCCAAAGGTGGTTTGGACTTTTCAAAAGATTTGAGCAGAGGCTTATCACTCCATTTGGGAGTGGGAGAGGGATTGGGACGTATGCGGTTCAGCCTATCGAAAACTGCCCATGCCCCAGTTGCCGCTACCGTGATCGCCTTTTCTACATACTTGATCGGCTTATTCATGTGCTCTCGCTTTCAATTGCTCGGAAGAGCTGACAAACACGTGAGTTCCGCTCGTCTTCCCTGGGATGAACCCGGAATACTGATAGCGGCGCAGGAAAAGTCCCGAACCTGCATGACCGATGATCAGTAACTTTATGCTATTGAAGGCAGAAGGCTCTTTCAGCAATAAGCCAACGAAAGGCAGGAAATCGCCATTTAGCGGTATGTATGTGCAGCGGACGGAGCGTAAGTCGTTGAAAAGCAAAGACCTGTTTAGCTCACCGGGCTCAGCGGGCCAGGGCGAGAGCGCCTAAAGCTAAATATAAGGTGCGCAATTGCATATTGTCCGGGAATCTAGCAGGAGGTCGGTGGCCGGGAGAACCCGTTCGCGACACCATTGACATCCTGCTGCCGCACAGGTGAGGGCTGCACCCATAACGTCGCTCAATCGCGTTCCACCAGCTTATAGCGGTTGAGCACATCCTCCTGGGAAATGACTCCTTCCAATTTGCTCAGATCAGCACGGTTGATCACCGGCACCAAGGGATTCTTCTGCGCGTAAGGAAGAGCAACCTCGAGGGCATGATCAGGATGAAGGTGAGGCAGGCGGCGCCTTGGGACGCTTGCGGCCAAGATTTGCTCGCCTCTACCCTCGGCCCGCAATGCCGTAATAGCCTCCCGGCTTACACTGGTCCAGCCAGTGGGACGGAGGCGCACCAGGAAAACAGTGCCGATCGCCTGCTGCACGCGCCGGTACGCCTGCTCTACGGTTTCATCGGCATTGAGGATCGGTCCCGCGGGCGGACGCATCGCGTCTTCTACCCGCAAAACTGCCTCTTCGCGCTGTTCTTCAAGCGAAGGCAATTCCAGGCCATCCTGTCGGGTCAGGAGATCGAAAATCGGGTTGGGCTGAAACGCTCTTGAGACTACATAAGCCAAGGTATTGCCGACGACAACCGGAACAATGATGGAATAGTTTCCACTCACCTCGAGAACCATAAAAACCGAGGTCATGGGAGCGCGCAGGAATCCGGCGAACAGGACGCCCATGCCCACCAGGCAATAGGTCGCCACCGATCCGGTCAGGTGAGGAAACAAGTGACGCTCGACACCCGACACTGCACCCCCGAGCATGGCTCCAATAAAGAGCGTGGGGGCAAACATCCCACCCGGCGTGCCGCTGACAAATGACACGGTGGTGGCCACGATCTTCAGGCCGGCCAGTATGCCCAACATCTCCCAAGTGAACTGGTTGTGCATGGCTTGGTCGATGTATTCGTAGCCGGCGCCCATTATTTGGGGAAAACCCAGAAAACCGATGGTGCCAATCAGCAAGCCAGCGATGGCGGGTTGAAAATACTGAGTCCAGCGCGGCATGGCTTTCAGTCGCGGACGAAGAAAGCCGATTGCATGGGAGAACACAACCGCGGATAATCCCCCGACCAAACCGAGAATGCCATACGCCAGCAGTTCCTGGGGGCGAATCAATGCCGCGGGGGGGATGCGGAACATCGGTTCGGAACCGAGGAACGAGCGCATTACCACCACGCTGGAGATGGCAGAGAGCACCACCGAGCCCAAGATCCCCGCGCTCCAGCGACCGATAACCTCCTCGATGACAAACAGGACGGCGGAGACGGGAGCGTTAAAGGCAGCCGCCAATCCGGCGGCCGCCCCGACGGGAGCGATCAGGCGCAGTTTGTCGCGAGATAGCTTCACTCGGCGCCCAAGCGCGGAGGCCAGACCGGCACCAATCTGCAGTGAGGGGTCTTCGGGGCCAAGGGATTGACCTGAGCCAATGGCGAGCACCGAAGTGAGGAATTTCCCGATCACAGTCCGAAAAGGAATGTAGCCGTTGTAGATGTAGAGAGCTGCCTTGGTCTGATTCACACCGCTGCCACGGACGGCGGGGAAAACGTGGAGTACTAAGACGGCCACAACCAGGCCCACTGCGGCGGGAGCGAGCATTACATGCCAGCCGGAAGGGGTAATGCGCGGACCGAGCATCTTCAAGCGACACCATTCCATGGCCAGGCGGAAACAAACCACAGCCAAGGCGGAAAATATGCCAATGAAAACCGAGAGAATGAGAAAAAAGCGCTCCTCCTGAAAGGCAAAATGCAAGGGCCAAGTTAAGGCACGCCGGTAGGAGACTCGGATTTGCGGCCTGGCGCGCTCGTCCAGTGGCGGGGCACCAGGGCTGCTCATCGTTCGACTCCTTCGCGATTGCGGGCAATCAGAAGGAGGGCCCGGTCAAGGGGGGCAGGGTCGCCGCAAAGCTGTGCCGTCTCATCTTCCACCTCGAAGGCAAAGCTCATGGCGGCGGCGGGCAGTTCAGGATTCCTGTCCAGCAGCGCGGGACGCATTTGGGAGCGCAGCTGCCGTTCACGGGCGACCAGATTCTCGAGAGGCGTGCTTGAAGGCGCACCATTGAGGCCAGCACTCGTTGGCGCCGCTGATTGAGCTTTCCTGCAACTCTCGAGTCGAAGACTGGCAGCGCGATAGGCTCTTAAGATGCGTTCCTCTCGCTCGATTGCCGAGAGGTTTCGCAAAAAGGGATCGGTGGCCAAGACAAGGCGGGCGCTTTCGAGCATGTCCTCGGTTTCCTGATCAGGTCGAGCCTTGGCCACGGCCGCGTCGAGATAAAGAATTGCCGTGCGGTAGTGGCCCAGGCGAAATGCGGCTCTGCCCGCCCCGGCAGCGGCAGGAACATTGCGACGATCCAACTTAAGCGCCAACTGAAACTCACTCTCGGCATCGCGGTTGTCGCCGATACTCTGGAACAACTCAGCGACCCTTGTATGCAGGTGAGAGTTGGGTGGAAGGTCGGGCTGCATGGCGATCAGTTCCGATTGCGCCTGGGGGACAGCATTCTGCCGGAGTAGAAATTCGATGACTTCGAATCGGGCAGCAATTCGATTGTGAAGGGGAGCACTACTCCAGATGCCGTAAATGGCATTATGGTAATAGCGAAGGGCGTCGTTGATCTGACCGCGGCGAGTCGCGAGGCGAGCTAGCTCCAGGTTAACGGTCGCATCCTGTGGTTCGCGGTCCCAAAGCGTGTGCAGGTAAGCCTCGGACTCATCCAGTCGGTTTTCCGCCCTCAAGCATTCGGCTAGCTTAAGCAGCGCAACCGGATCATTGCGGCTAAACGTCAGGGCGGAGCGAAAAAAGGTGATTGCCAGGCTGGATTGCCCAGCCGCGAAAGCGAGCTCACCCTGTTGCTTCATGTGCTGCGCCAGCCGGTTTTGCCAGGCCTCGAAGCGACTCACCAAGGCACTGACGGCAGCAAGTGCGCTGATGCTAATGGCAAGCAGCGTAAACAAGATCAGGGCTTCGCGGCGCCCGCTGGGGACAGAATTCTCCGTCCCCAGCCCCATCGTATCGTTGGCCGACACCATTCCATACTAAACCAAGCTGCTCAGAGCGAATTCAGAGGCAGACGGGCAGCCGTATTTCCAATTCACTAGAACTGCGCCCAAAGGCGCCGTGGTCGCCAAAGGGTGCCACGAGCAAAACTCAACTGGTTTTTTCAACTGCCCTGAAGCACTCGACCACGGTTTCTGGCGCCACATGGGGCGTGCAAGTCTTCCTTGACTTGAGTAGGTTAGATCTTGTCGATGAGGCAAAGCCCCTCTTGATTTCGTTTGCTCTGCCCGTAACCTGACCCGGCAAGTAGTTAACGGTCGATCATTTGTTTTCGCCTGCCAGCAGTTCGGCAGCAGCGAGGTCCTCGAGGGCCACACCTACGCTCTTGAACATCGTGATCTCCCGCGCATTGCGACGAACCAGTTTTTTGCCCAGCAGCAGTTCGTGCAGATCGGCCAGAATATGTCCTCGTGCGATGACTCCTTCCGCCAGGGGGATGAGCAGGTCACCAGCTTCGGCCAACACGCCGTCGTAGGTATCGACCACAACTCTAGAACGGAGCACGGTGACACTGTCGACCTCACGAGTGTTAGGTTGGAAAGCGCCGATCGCATTGATGTGTGTGCCGGGACGCAGTAAGTCTCCATCGAAAAGCGGCCTGGCGGCGGTGGTACAGGTACAGAGCACGTCCGACTCTGCGGCACATGTACGGGAATAAACCGACTCGACGGTTGCGGCCAGTTCGCGTGCCATTTCCTGGGCAAATTCGCGGCTTTGCCCCGGATTACTGCCGCAGACGAGAAATCGTTCAAAATTTCGCACCAGCCGCAGAACGCGCAGGTGCGACCGTGCCTGCCGCCCGGTGCCAAAGATACCAAGCACGCGAACGTCTTCACGCGCCAGATACTTAGTGGCGACCGCCGAAGCGGCTGCGGTGCGGAGGTCGGTGAGATAGGCAGCCGACACGCTTGCCGTGGGTTTGCCGGTCGTGGGGTCCAAGACAAGATACGTGGCCTGAATCTTTTCTTCCGGAGTAGGAGGAGTATCGATAACCGTAATCAGCTTCATGCCCAGGCTACGATCCTGGCGGTCATAACAAGGCATGATGAGAAGAACAGCGCCGGACAAGCGCATTTGCGTGCGTAAAGGAATTAGGGTGTGCGGATAACGGCTGCGAAAGGCCTCTTCGATGACCCCGACCAGGCGCGCGGGGTCGAGCCGGGCTTTAACATCATCTTCCGTCAGGAGGTTCACGCGAATCCCGTGCAAAGACGTCTGGAAGAATACCGCATTCCGTTCATCGCACCTCCATGGTCGCAGGTCTTAGCGGTCTAGAGGGAAATGGCACACACAGTTGGACAACTTGTGCCTTAATCGCGTACGACGGACGGAGCCATGGCAAGGTCGCGGGCGGTGAGGCGATGACGGCGAATGGAGACCAGGCCGGCGATCAATGTCAGGGCCGAGCACAACAGGGCGGCCGGCACCCCAATCTTACTGGCCAGGGCACCCCAGAGAGTGCTGCCAAGCGCCATGCCTCCTTGCAGAACCAGCAGATACATCGACAGGCAGCGGGCGCGAACCCAATCCGGCGACATGGTCTGCGCTGCAACATTCAAACAAGCTAGGATTGCAATCCAAGCGATCCCGCCGGCGAACAAGACGATGCAAAGGGGGGAAAATCGATGTACCACGCCCGCGGCAAAGGTAGCGGCGGCGAACAAGACAATGGCAAATCCCACGACTCCATCCACCGACATCCGCCGTTTTACCCGCGGCAGAATCGCCGCCCCGGACAATGCGCCACTACCGAAACATGCCAGCAAAAACCCGTACCCGGTGGCCCCATGGGGGCGGGCGATGATGGGAAGCAAGGCCCAGATCGCACTTGCGGCCAAGCTGAAGGTGGCGGTCCGGATCAACACCGATTGCACCAGCGAGGACTGCCGCACATAGTGAAAGCCGGTCTGTATGGCGTAAAGGACGCGCTGGCTGCGAACACCGCCATTCGGCCGCCGCTTCCAGTGATACAAGAAGAGAATGACGCCAAAAAAAGAGAGCGCATTAAGCAAAAACGTGGTTCCGCAGCCTGCGGCCGCAACGATAAGTCCGCCCACGGCCGGACCCACTGCACGCGCCACATTGAAGCCGGCTGAATTCAGAGCGACAGCCGAAGCGTGCTGCTCGCTGGAAACAATCTCCGGTGTAATCGCTTGCCAGGCCGGATCGTTCATCACTGCGCCTAAGCCAAGAAGAAACGTGAATAGCAGAAGAATCCACGGAGTAACCGCGTGCAGCAGCGTAAGCACGCCGAGCGTGCCGGAAGCAAACACCATCCAGCTCTGGGCCAGGAGCAGCAGGCGGCGGCGATCGACCATGTCGGCTAAAGCCCCGGCGGGGAGAATCACTAAAAATACCGGCAAGGTTGCGGCCGCCTGTACCAGGCCCACCATGAAGGGAGACATAGTCAGTGTGGTCATGAGCCAGCCGGCGCCAACGTTCTGCATCCAGGTACCGGTATAGGAGATAACCGCAGCGATCCAGAGCGAACGGAACAGTGGTTCTCGCAGAGGCGCCAGGGCCGAAGTCGAGGATGCCGACGCTCGAGAAGCCGGGACCGGGATTTCGATCGAATCCGTCATATCAGGAGAGGCGGGCATTTCGCGCCGGCACTGCCGTTACCTGTCGAAAGGGCCACTCACTGGTGCGCCACGCGCGTACAAAATAAATGATAAGCCCGCTGATGAGGATGAGAGCGGCATAACGAATCTGCTTCATCGAATTGGTGCGCGAAAATAAGACGAAAATGAATCCCGCCGACGCTGCCAGGGCAGGCAATGGATAAAGCCACATGCGGAAAGGCCGCGGGAGATCGGGGCGACGAATGCGGAGCACAATGGCACCGATTGCCTGCACCAGGAACTGTAATAAGATGCGAATGACGACCAGGGCGGCAATCACATCGGCCAGACTGAAAAAGCAGAACAGACCCGCGACTAGGCCGAGCGCGATGAGGGAAACATGTGGGAAGCGGTAGTCAGAATGAAGGCGAGCAAAGATCTTGAAATAGTTGCCGTCGCGGGCGGCCGCGTAGGGCACGCGCGAGTAGCCGAGCATCAGTGAAAAAACCGAAGCAAAAGCCGCGACGATCAGCAGCCCAGTTACCAAATAAGCGGCCCAGGCGCCGTAGATCCTCCGCATAAAAATTGACATGGTATAGAGCCCGGCGTTAGATCTGGCGGCGCGATCGAGTTCCTGCCAGGGAATTACCCCCAAGATGCTGAGGTTCATCACGATGTATAGACCAGCGACCAGCAAAATAGATAGCAGCAGAGCGCGCGGGATTGTCTTAGCCGGATCCTTGACCTCGCCGCCGATGAAGCACACGTTGTAATAGCCCCAATACAGATAGGCGGCATACAGCATCGACGATCCCATGCCGCGAAAGAAGGGTTTTGACGGGGAGAAGGCGCCCGGGGGAAAACTGAAAGCACGTCCGGCATTGAAATGCGTAAGCCCCGCAAAAATGATCCACAACAACGTCCCCATCACCACGGCCCACATCAACTTGGATAACCAGCCAATGGTGGTAATCCGTCGGTACAGAAGAACGACGGCAAATAGGGCTGAGGCAATCGCCACCAAGGTTGCCGTCGAGAGCAGCCACCTGATTTCGAGCTTTCCCAGCACCGGCAGAGCAAGGCTGAAATTGCGAGCGGTATAGGTGTGATCCAAGCCGGGCCAGAAATATGCGGCATACTGCGAGAGTCCGATGCAGCCGCTGGCGATCGACATAGGGGCGCTAAAAGACAGCTGCCAGATGTAAAGGAAAGAGATGAGCCGGCCCAGGGTCTTCGGACCGTAAATCTCATTTAAGTAGCGATAAGAACCACCGGAGCCGGGCATGGCCGCACCCAGCTCGGCCCAGATCAGGCCGTCGCACATGGCAAAACCTGCCCCCAAGATCCACCCCAGCATGGCCTGTGGCCCGCCGCTGGCACTGACCATTAAGGGCACGGTGATGAACGGACCGATGCCGATCATCTCGATCATGTTCAACGCGGTGGCGCTGCCTAGGCCGACACCACGAACCAGTTCAGCAGATTCATCAGAGGATTGGCGCGAGCTAGCGAACACTGGGTCGCCTTGAATTCATTAGGTTTGCTCCATCGCTTGACCGCGGAGCCCGAGTGGCGTTGAAAGCGAACTTCAACTCTCGCCGAGGGAGGCTGCCAGCGGCGCACTACGAACGGGTGAACCTACTTCTTCCCCGCACTCAACAAGTTCACGTACAGGCGAATCGCGCCAGGAACGCCGGCCGGCAATTGGCGGAAGAACGCGTACGCGTTGTAGATGTACGTACCTTTACCGTACTGCGCGATCAGCAATCCACCATCTTGCGACGGCTCGCCGGGATCGTGAGATGAGAGCAGCGGCTGGAAGTGATCATCCCAATGATCCATAAAATACAAACCGCGCTCCTGCACCCAGCCTTCGAAATCCCTTAGCGTAATCTGGTTGGGATAATGAAAGACGGGGTTGTCAGGCGCCAGCATCGCAACCGGCGCCTGCTCAACAGAGACACGGGCGCGGCTTAGCTCCGCCTGATAAGGGGTGAAATGACCGCTGTTGAAGTCGCTGACCCCAGTCTCGTACTGAACCATCAGGGTTCCGCCGTTGGCGACGTAATCGAGCAGCTTCTTGTTGTTGGCGATGACATCCTTCTGAGTGTCATAAGTCCGAATGCCAAGAATGATGGCTCCGTACCCGCTCAGGTCGTCGCTCGCCAAGCTCTCGGGCGGGAGCAAGCTCACGTCGATGCCGATCTGCTTGAGTACAGTAGGAATATCGTCCCCCGCTCCCATGATATAGCCCACCTTTAAGCTGGGCAGAACGTGCAGGTCGACGATGCTGACGCGCTGGATAGCCGGCTGGTAATAATAGAAGGTATCGAGGTCGGGCCGCGTGATCACCGTATAGCCCTGCGTGTAAGACTTGCCCTCATAGTCGAGTACGGCCTTGAGCTGATGACGCGTTTGGCGGAGATCGGCAGGTGTGACTTTGAACCGGAACTGCTTGGACTGCCCCGGCTTCTGAAAGGTGACGGTTTCGACCTCGGGCTGCGCTTTCCAGCCTGAGGGCAAATCGAGACGTAATCTCGCGCTGGACGACGTGACAATGTTGCTGCGTACGCCTACGTTGACCTGCGTAGCGCCGGCGTGGTTGGTGCTGATAACGTCCGTTCCTGGTTCCAGCGCAATCGAGAAGGCAGGCGCGACTGCAACCGCACGCTCGCGCTCCACGCCATTTTCCATGAACCTGCTGAACGCTATGGCCTGCACCGTTCCGCTTCCTCCCTCGAGCGTGTACGCGGCATGGGCCCTTACCGGAGGAGGCGGGAAAGGCAGGGTGACGAAACGGGGGTCGTCGATGATGTTGACACTTTGGGTTTCAGGGTCATCGCGATGCCAATAGGGACGGGTGTATTCCGCAGCGGCAGGAACCTGCACGTGGAACCCAATATGCAGAACGTGATTACCCCCGGTCTTCGTCGCCTGACGCTGTTCTTCAACCGCCTTCCAGCCGGCTGGCAAATCTAAAACGATGGATTGTTCCGTTGCACCATGGTCGGTGAGCATGGTGTCCAGTTTAAAGGACTGGCCGGGGACGGCCATAAAGGCGTCATCTGGATTGGGCGCGGCAGGAGAATTGACTGAGACCTTGAGGGAAATTCCGGCTGCGAGATTGACAGCTTTCTCGAACTGCTGTTCCTTGGTGACAAGATCCGGAAAAATGGCATTCTTCCCGGCCTCAGAAACACTGGCCGCCGTGAGCTTCCTCTCTAAAGTGCGCACCGCTTGCAGGCCAGCGATCAGCGGTGCGGTGGCCGATTCTGGATCTCGAGTCGCTGCCGCAACGGCCCGCTCGACTTCCTCCTGCAATTGCTGCAGTGCCGGCCGCAAAAACGGCACCTTCGCTTCCTCGCCAGCCAAGCGATCCGCCAAGCCAGGCAAACTTGTGTCGATTCCGTCCCAATAATCCCTTTCATGGCCTGTGTTGTCGGTCGTCGGCGACAGGTCCGATTCGATCAGCTTGTAAAACGCGTAGTGCGGACCGGGGTTCAACGACCATACGCCAGCGCCCTGCGAAAGCTGATGTTTTAGGCCCTCCATGGCGAAGTCGGCGTAGGAAGTGCCGAGCGCGGAATTGCTGTCCCCCGTGCTCAGGCGCAGCGTGTAATTTTTGGCGTCGCACTCATTGCTGCGGAAAGGACACACGTTATCGATATAGAGCTTTTTTGCCTGCCAAGGCAATAGTCCTGACTTGATCTGGTCGGGAAAACGCTTGGCATCGGCAGCGGCCCGGAACGCCTCCTTTGAAATGATTCCCGATGCCTGATGATTGCCATGACCATCACGCTCGCTACCCCCAAAACGGGACACAATCACGTCCGGGCGGAAACTACGGATGACCCGCACCATGTCCCCTAAAACAATGTCGTGCCCCTGCCATTGCTCGAAGGTCTCTTCCGGATTTTTCGAGAAGCCAAAATCGGCTACCCGCGTGAAGCGTTGCTCCACTCCGTAGTACCGGTCTGAGGCGGCAAGCTCCAGCGTGCGCAGAACCCCGAGCACGTCGGAAAGGTTGCTGCCCACTTTGTTCTGGCCGCCTTCGCCGCGATTGAGGGTTAAAAGCATGGCGGTCACGCCTTCGCCGCGAGATTCGAGGGTAAGCATGGCACCATCCTCGTCGTCGGGATGCGCGGTCGTATGCAGCAGGCGCGCAGTAGTGTGCAGACGGAGCAACATCTCCTTGAGTCCCCCCGCCCCGGCATCTTGCGGCAGGGGATCGATGGGATCAGGATGCGACGGGGTTTGTGCCAGAAGCGAAACCACTAGGAGGAGCAGAAGAATAACGAGACCAGCCCGACCACAATCGAGCCGTGGCTTTACCCGGGCCAGAGCGCCGGCTGTTCTGTTCATCAGATAAAGACTGCTCCGTTTCACGACGCGAGGCACATTCTCTCCCTTTTGGACCTAGTAAGTTTACAGGACAGAATGAAAAACCGGCCGCATGTGCCTTTGCTGGCCGGGAGCTGCGCTCGCGGTGCGCCAGGCAAGAACGAGCCGATTAGGGTTTGGCGGCCGTGCGGACCGCGTCCTGACAACGGCTGGCTTCGGTGAGGACTTCGTCGATGCGCGGATTGGTACGGAGCTTGGCAAGCAGGGGGTCGGAAAGCAGATTGGAATAGGCACAGAAGTTCTGTTCAATGGCCAGCTTGAACATGTGAATGGCTGCATCGGTTTTGCCGCAGAAGGCGAAGATAGCACCCTCGTAGTACCAAATTTCAGGATCGAGTTCCACCGGTTGTGTGGTGAGAGCCTGTTGGGCTATGCGGTCGGCTTCGGCGGGCGGGCGGGGCCCGAGACAAGCTTCGAGCAGATCACGATGATAGCGTGGTTGCGTGGGCATATGCTTGACAGCTTCACGCGCTTCGGCCAGATTGCCCTCGCGCATAAGCAGGGAAGGCAGAACATAGGCAGCCCACTCCGAGCCTGCATCCAGCTGAACGAAATCTCGCGCTCGACTGATGTCGCCCAGATCGAGAAACGCCCAAGCGCAAGAGCGGAACTGATAATTGCCGGGATCAAGCCGCAGCGCAGTGTTGCATTCCGCCGTGGATTGCTCCAGCATCCCCGCATAACGCAACACGTAAGCCAGAATGAAGTGGGCCTCCCCGCTTTCCGGCCGGCTCTTGACCAGATCCAGCGCTTGGTAGTTTGCCTTACCGAGTTCTCCCCGCTCGACCCGGTTCGCGATCAACTGTCCGGCGGCGACGATGCGATTGCGGTCTAGGGCCAGGGCGCGTTCGAAGGCCTGATTGGAGCGTTGAAATGCCTCTTCCCCGCCATTCCCATAATCGGCGTCGTAGTAGTAGCGCATCCCCAGTGCCTCCCAAGCGGGCGCATAATTGGCATCGAGTCCGACGGCACGTTCCAGCATAGCAATAGCCTGTTTATTGGGGCCGGCATCGTGAGGCACCGCCACACTGCGCAGATAGAGCTCGTACGCTTCCGGGCTCTTGGGGCGCGTGCTGGTGTCGATGAATTCTCCGGCGTGGACCCCGAGGAGCGGCAATAGTTGTTGACGAACTTCGCTCTCGAGTCGCGCCTGAAAGGAAACCAGCTCATTGGGGGAAGCAGTCAGGGTGGTCTGCCAGAGTACGCGATCGGAAGCGACGTCCACCGTCTCCAACGTGACCAGCAGGGTATCGCCCTGGCGGACAAAGTGCCCCGACATAACCGTGCTGACATGCATTTCGTGACCGGCACGCTGAGGATCGACATCCATGCCGGCGTACTTGCGGGTGAGGGCCGAGGGCCGCACATCGAGAGTGCGGGAGTAGGTCAATACGTTAGCGATCTGATCGGCAAAGGCGAAGCGCAGATATTCAAGGCTTGAGTCGCCACTCAAGTTCTGCAGCGGGAGCACGGCCAGGGTGCTGACATTGCTTAGGACTACCCTGCGGTGCTTGAACCAGTAGGTTCCGAAGACCGCCAGCAACATCAGCAGTACGCCGGCGGTAATTATAAACAGATAGAAATGGAGGCGACTGGAGCGCTGAAAGGTCTTGGTAGCACGCAAAGTTGGCAAACGGCGGATGCGCGAGCTTGGCAGGCTGATCGCCGACTCGGTTTGCTTTTTCAAAATCTGCAGGTCCGCTTTCAGATCAGCCGCGGTCGCGTAGCGTTTGTTGCGATCTTTTTCCAGGGCTCGGCCAATAATATTCTCAAGCTCAACCGGCAGTCGGGGATTCAGCGTGAGCGGGGATGACGGCTTCCGGTTCATCACCGCGTCCAGGATGTTGACGATATTCGTCCCAGAAAATGGCTTCTTGCCCGTGGCCATCTCGTAAAGCACAACGCCGAAGGAAAAGATGTCGCTGCGCGCGTCGAGAGCCTCGTCACGCGCCTGCTCAGGAGACATGTAGACGGCTGTTCCTGGTAACAGGCCAGCTCCGGTCAGCGATTCCTCAGCGGGAATGCCGCTGTCACTGGTGATGGTAGGCTCACGCACCGACTTGGCCAGACCAAAATCCAGAATCTTGGCCTGACCGGTCGCGGTTAGAAAGATGTTTCCCGGTTTGATGTCGCGATGGATGATTCCTTTCTGGTGAGAGGCAACCAGCGCGTCGGCAATCTGCACCGCCACTTCGAGCAACTGCTCCAGCTCCATGGGTTGATTGCGCAGCCGTTGTTTGAGGGGCTCACCTTCCAACTTCTCCATCACGATGAAGGGATGGCCGTGGTTGTCGTCAATATCGTGAATGATGCAGATGTTCGGATGATTCAGCTGCGATGCGGCTCGCGCCTCGCGCTCAAAGCGCTCGAGGGTCTTATGATCTTTGACGAGCTGCTCGGGAAGAAACTTAAGGGCGACGCGGCGACCGAGGCGAGTGTCCTCGGCTTCGTATACCACTCCCATACCTCCGCCCCCCAGCTTGCCTAAGATCCGGTAATGGGAGACAGTCTGGCCGATCACAGGTTCGCCCCGCGGTGTTCGGCGTAATGGTAGGCCGGTAGCAAGGCTAGGTCAACCCGTCGCGCGACAGTGCGTTCGATGGAATATCTCCGGCGCGCAGGAATTATCTCTGGCTTGAGCTTTTGCCGCTGTGGTTCTCCCCTGGCCAGAGCGAACGAAGGGTCTGCACCCCACTAATGTGGCACTTCGAGCTTGCCTCGTAGCAGTTTTCGCACCCAATCGTACTCGTTTCACGGGAAGATGAGCGGGCAACTGAGTTGTGCGCGCAGAACAAAGCGGCTAAGCCTTTCTTTCCCGCACCCCTCGTGGCTTACTTGCCGGCTAATGGGACAGGGGGATTGCTGTACGCCGAACACCGACCTCTCTTCCGGAATCGATCGCAGCCATTCCCGGTCGTGCAACCAGCGAAGGATGCGCAGATCGCGAAACTGCAAACTAAGCCCACCCAAGCTTCGTCTCCTTCTCCTAAATTTCGCAGCAGGAGCGCCTATACCGGCGCCTCCAGCTGCGCAAAGCTGGCGCTCCTTGCTCCTAACAATACTCCTGCTTCTAACAATGAAGGTGCGGACGCGCGACTTACCTTCCTACCCGCCGTACTCGTCGCGCTCCAGCACACATTGCAACTCATCTTAAGCCATTGCTCATTAAATCCGCAGCGGAGCGGAACTTCGTTTCCGCAGTCGGCGCGAGTGTCAGTGACATTAGTAATCTTTACGCGACGTTACGAACCGATAACAATCGAAACTTGTCCATTGGCACTAGGGAGGAGAACGCGAGAACTCTTCTGCACATCCCCTGTGGAGCGCAGCCCGCCCTGCGACAAGTTACCTGGGTGTCGTCATCATGAAGTGTCGAATCATCGCCGTTCTCGGTACACGTCCTGAAGCTATTAAGCTAGCGGTGGTCATCGACCAATTTCGCCGGCGATCTCAGGAATTTGAGATTGCTGTCATTCACACAGGTCAGCATCGCACTATGCTCGACCATGCGCTGCAATTGTTCCAGATAAAGCCCGATTTCGACCTGGATGTGATGCGGCCAAATCAGACTCTGAGTTCCTTGACCGCGCGCGTCCTGGATACAGTAGAAAATGCTTGCCTGCGCTTCCGCCCCGATATGGTCCTGGTGCAAGGCGATACCACAACTGCTTTTGCCTCTGCCTTAGCTGCTTACTACTCCAAGGCACCAGTGGCCCATGTGGAAGCTGGCCTTCGCAGCCGCGATATCTACAACCCATTCCCGGAAGAAGTAAATCGGCGCTTGGTCTCCGCAATGAGCGAGATTCATTTCGCGCCTACGGCTTCGGCCCGCGACAATCTGCTGGCCGAGGGAGTGCCTAGCGATCGTATTGTGGTGACGGGCAACACGGTGGTCGATACCTTGCGGGCTTTGGGAGAGTTGTCGCATTCCTGGGAAAACACGCCGCTCGCAGCCGTACCGGCCGATGCCTGCCGTCTGGTGCTGGTAACTTCGCATCGTCGCGAATCCTGGGGTGCAGACCAGGAACGTATGTGTTTGGCACTGAAGGACCTGGTCAAAAAGCACTCCGACATTCGAGTGATCTACCCGGTCCACATGAACCCAAATGTCCGCCAGACGGTGGAAGCGTTGCTCCACGGCACAGAGCGAATCCATTTGACCGAACCGCTTGACTACATCACTTTCGTAAGCCTGTTGCAACGTTGTTTCCTGGTTCTGACCGACTCCGGCGGGATTCAGGAAGAGGCTCCCACCTTTCGCAAACCAGTGCTGGTGCTCCGCAAGGTCACGGAACGTCCTGAGGCATCCCAGTTCGGCATGGCGAAGATTATCGGCATGACGCGAGAAGCCATTGTGGCAGAGGCCGATCGTTTATTAAGTGACGGCGATGCCTACATAGATATGTCCCAAGGGGACAACCCGTACGGAGATGGACACGGCTCCGAGCGCATCGTGGAAGCAGTAGCACGCTGGCATCGGAAACTAACTCCCTTGTTGGAGCCGGACAAAGAGTTCAAGCTTCCACCTCGGCCCCAGCCGCGTCGTCGTCGAACCGATGTCCCGACCAGTGTAGCCAAGGCGGCCGCGGGCAGGGAGTGAGACGGCGGTAATCCGGAAGCCCGGGATGAACCATGATCTATTCACTCTACGCCATCGTTGCGCTTATTTGCATTTACACAGCCCGGCATTACTGGTTCACGCTCAACCGCGTTTTTGGTTTTCAGCGGCATCCCTATATCGACATCGACACTGCGGATTGGCCTGCGGTAACGGTCCTGGTCGCTGCCCATAACGAAGAAAAGGTCATTGCCAACATTCTCGGCGCATTGATGAGGGTCAATTATCCCGCAGACAAGATGTTGGTTATTCCCGTGAATGACCGTTCCACCGATCGCACCCGCCACATCATTGACGAATTCGTCGAGCGCTTTGCGGGTCGCATTCGACCGTTCCATCGTACCAGCGGCAAAGCTGGTAAAGCGGCGGCCTTGAAGGACGCCATGGAATTCGTCGAGAGCGAAGTGATTCTAATTTTTGATGCCGATTACATTCCCGCCGCCGGACTGATCAAACAGTTAACTGCTCCCTTCTTTGATCCGGGAGTGGGCGGAGTTATGGGGCGCGTGGTGCCCATGAATGTAAGCACGAACTTACTAACTCGCCTGCTCGACCTCGAGCGCTCCGGCGGGTATCAAGTCGACCAGCAAGCCCGCATGAATCTCCGTCTGGTGCCGCAGCACGGGGGAACGGTAGCGGGAGTACGGCGCAGCGCACTGCGCGAAATAGGCGGCTGGAATGATAGCTCACTGACAGAGGACACGGACCTGACCTATCGCTTATTGCTGCACGGTTGGAAGACGGTCTACCAGAATCGCTCGGAATGCTACGAAGAGGTGCCCGAGACTTGGCCGGTTCGCATCCGCCAAATCATGCGCTGGGCCAAGGGACACAACCAGGCAATGGTGGCGTATGCCGTACGCCTGCTCTTGGGCCGGCATCGCGCCCGCCTGCGGGAACGCCTCGACGGCACATTGCTGTTGGGCGTCTACATCATGGCGCCGCTCACCCTGCTGGGCTGGATTCTCGCGTTGCTGGCTTTTTACCGAGGGCTTGCGCCCCTGCACGGAGTACTAGCTCTGCTTGCGCTGACCGCCTATGCAGCCATTGGTAACCTGGCTGCGTTCTTTGAAATTGCAGCCGCGGTTCGCCTGGATGGCAACCGCAGGCGCCTCTGTCTGCTGCCTTGTTTGCTGCTGGGATTTACCGTGAGCATCCTTTCTGTGTCGCGCGCAGTTGTGTCGCAGGTATGGGACGCGCTTAGCGGAGCCGAGTTCCACTGGGATAAGACGGAACGTTTTCGCAAGGTGGAATCGTGAACCCGGCTGCGTCTGTCTTCCTCTTGATGGTGATCGCCCTAATCGTTTTCCTATTGCCTTTGCTGCCGGTTGCAGTTGAGTTGCACGGCAAGTCCGATGTCCAGCCGCTCCAGGTCATCCAGCAACACTCTGGCGAAGCCAGCTATTTCGGAGACAGCTTCCGCGTGTACATCGACAACATTCGACCCGTGCTCAACGACTGTTTCGCCCAGGGCACCGCGGCGAAGGGAACATTGCCTGACGGCGCGCCCTGTCTCGTACTCGGGCGGGGAGAAGATGCTCCCCTGATTGCCGATATCCAAGCAGGCGGCACCTGTGACATGATTCTGGCCTCAAGCACCGATCTCGAACTGCCGTCGAATACCTTTTTTCCCAAAGACATCTATTCGAATGGATGCGTGAATGGCGGGCCAAGCAACACCTATCGCGCGGTACTCGCCGAACACGAGGTCCGCCTGGGTGCGGGCAGCCGGGTCATGCGGTGGGTGCAAGCGGGCACAGAATTTACCGCCCAATCGCAATGCCAACTGTTCAGCCGGGTCTCTGCCGGTCGCCTCATCCGCCTGCTCGAGGATTGCCGCTTCATTCGCTTGCACGCCCCGCGCATCGAAACCGGCTCAGTCTCTCCGGAAGCAGCCGACACCCACGTTCTTCGAAGACACGGCAATGACGGCGTACGACGTTTGCACAATGCCGATTTGTCGATTGCCGCCGGCGAGCTCCTCCGTGGTGACTTGGTGGTTCGTGGCCGACTGACCATTGGCGAAGCAGCGCGAATTGAGGGCAGCGTCAAGTGTGAAAAGGATATGGTGCTCGGCCCGAGGGTTGAAATCTCGGGCACTGTGGTGACCGAGAGACGTCTACAAGTCGGCCCCTACTGCATTCTGCATGGGCCGGTCATTGCCGAACGTGGTTTGTTGATCGCAAGAGGCACACGCTGCGGTGCTCGGGACATGCCCACAACCGTTACCGCCCCCCGGATCATGGTCGAGACCGGGGTAGTGGTTTTCGGCACCATGTGGGCGCGCGAGCAGGGAGAGGTCATAGCGGCCGTATGAGGATGAGGTACCCCTGGGTTGTTTTCGGCGTGAGCAGCATCCTCCTGGCTCTGATCGTGGGCTCATGGGCGGCACGCGACCGTGCCACAGGCTCCGCCGACCGCCTGCTGCTGCTGCTGCCGGATGGAACCAGCTTTTCCGATCCTCGCGTTGGTGTGTGGCTGGACGCGGCCAGTGAAGAGGGTCTGCACGTTGTGCCGGTACACGATTCCGAATTTGTTCGGCCTCTTTTTGGCATAACGCAATGTGCGGGAATCATCTTGCCCGATACCATCCACCGCACTGCCGGAGATGTTTTTCTAGAAAGCATTCGCACATTCGTGGGCTCCGGGGGACGGCTCATGCTGGTCTATGATGCGGGCACACTCTCGCTCGCGGGACGCTATGCCGCGAAATGGTCGCGCCTGTCGGACTTGGTGGGAGTAGACTACGCGCTTTACGATGCGCTGGGAGATGGGACCATCCTCTGGGATGCTCCTCGTTTCACCCACGATTTAGTTCAGCATCTCGATATTCCGCCCGGCAAGTACTATCCCTTGCGAGCTCACGCGGTCGCCGCTCCCGGCCGGAGCGTCGGCAGCTTTAGCGCGACGGCCGGCACCGAGTACCATCTTACGCGTTACAAATTTGGAGAAGACCTCAAGTACCCCAGTTTCGTGACGGCGGGTGACTATTCCGGGCGCGTGCTCTTCCGTTCGGCTGCGGGGATTGTGGCCGGCGAGCATTCCTATGGCCGCGGCTCCGTTCTTTTCGTCAACCTGCCGCTCGGCTACCTCAAAGGCAATACCGACGGCCTGCCCTTGCACGTCTTCCTCAAATACTTTGCCGCGCAACTGCTCTCGCTGCCTTATCTCGCATCCGTTCCCGATGGAGTTGGCGGCCTGGTTCTGAACTGGCATGTCGATTCCAACGCCGCCATCAAGCCACTCCAGCAACTCGAATCGTGGACCTTATCACAACAAGGTCCATACACCATTCACGTTACGGCTGGTCCTGATGATGTATTTCTGGGGGACAACAAGGGCTTTGATCTTGATCGCAACCCGCTCAGCCAGGAGTTGATTCGCCGCTACTTGGGCATGGGCCAGGAAATCGGAAGTCATGGTGGTTGGGCGCATGATTATTTTGCCTCGCGTATGGGGGCAGGCGATCGTGACAATCTTGTCGGTCTGCTTTCTTTGAACAAACAGGCGGTGGAGCGTGTCACGGGAAAGCCTGTCAGAAGCTACTCGGCGCCAACCGGTAATCATCCGGCATGGGTTACCGATTGGCTCGAAGCGCACGGCTTCATCGCTTACTACTTTACCGGCGACACCGGCATGGGACCAACGCAAGGGTACCAGGACGGCGTGCGCAACGGACAGAACATCTGGGCTTTTCCCACCGCCCATCTTGATCGCGCCGCCGCTTTTGAGGAGATGGCGCGAGAGGGCTACCGCAATTCTGAAATCAACGATTGGCTGGGGGCGCTTACCGAATTCGCGGTCAAACACCGGACGGTACGTCTCGTCTATTTCCATCCTCCTGGCATTTTGGATTATCACGATACGATCGACTCCTGGATGAGGCAAACCGGCCAGCTACGCCAGGAAGGAGTCTTCCGGTGGTACACCATGGCCGGGCTTGCCGATTTCCTGAACGCGCGCAAACAAATCCGCTGGAAGACCGTCCGCCGCGCTGACCGCTTGACCGTGGAAGCAATTCATCCGAGCACACTGGCCCACGCCGCCTGGCTAGTTCCGGCCGGCAGGTACTCCGAGCCGGTCATAACGAGCGGGGCCGCGGACGTCAGGCGGGAACATGATGACTGGATTGTGGTGGCCAAGGAAGGTAAAGAAATGCATTTTGAAACCCAGCTGGTGAGTAACCCATGATGAAGCTCTCCTTGCGCTCCTACTTTGCTGGCTTAATTGTCCTATTACATTTTACTTTGAGCTTGGCAGCGCACGGCCAGGATCAAAGCTCACCGGCGCAGCCGACCGGGAAAGAGCAAACGCTCTCGACAGAGTCTTCCGCCAGGCCGCTCAGCAACCAAATGGAAGTCGGGGGCAGCTATTTCAGGTTAACCAACGGGTATGGTTATTGGTCGAGCGGATACACCCGAGCCGTTTACCAGGCGGGGAATAACGTTTGGACTGGTGAACTCAATGGGCAGCGCGAGTTCGGGGATGCTGGCGTCTATTTCGCGGCTGGAGATACGCACACGTTTTCTGAGAATTGGTACGGGTCGGTAACGATTGGCACCAGTGCCGGAGGGTTTTTTTGGCCGCGTTTTCGTAGCGACAGCTTTCTGAGTAAAAAATGGCTGACTCGCAAACAGTGGATCACTACGATCGGCTACGGATACTTTGGGGCCAAAGATAGCCATCGCAATAATAGTTTCTTTCTGGGTAGCACCTACTACTTTGCCAAACCCTGGATCGTTGAAGAAGGTCTTTACTTGAATGTTAGCCATCCCGGGGCAGTGTTCGCACCCTCTGGCTTCGTAGCCGTGACGCACGGCACAAACAAGCACCAGTACTTCACCGCCCACGTAGGCTTCGGAGAAGAGGGGTACCAGCTTATCGGGCCGGCCGCGACACTGGCCAAGTTTGAGAGCCAGGATGTATCGATTACCTGCCGCAAATGGCTAGGGGTGAATTGGGGGCTCAACTTCAACGCCAATTACTATCACAACGCTTTCTACACTAGGGCTGGTAGCAGCTTGGGGATTTTTAAGGAGTTTTAAGTGCGCAAGTCGTGGCAAACATCGCCGCCTATGCCGGCTGCGACCGATTCTATCCGCTGGCGGGGACATCGGGGCGGAGTCATTGCAATGCATCGCGCGCTTCATCACTTTCGGCTTGACCCCATGCTCCTGCTGAGCTCAATTTCGCTGCTGGTATTGTGCACGGTATTGTGGTTCCTGCTGTTGCCGGTTATATGCCATTACTGGAATCAGATTTTTGCTCTCGGCCTTAGGCTGCTACCGCTGCATGCGCGGCTTGAAGTGGCAAGCTATTCCCTCGGTTTCCTGAGGTTGGCGGTTCCCTGTCTGCGCATGGAGCCTGTGTTGCCCAATTTGCGGGTCTGGACGCTCAGCTGTTTGGCCGCTCTGGTCGTGCTGGTGGCTACTTTTTTTCTTCCTTCCAAATGGCTTCCCATCGTCTATCTCATACGATCGGTTCTCGCCCTGCATGCATCCGCCCTGATATACTTCGCGCTTTGGCCGGCAAGCTTCCCGCACACCCCCAGCAGCTACTTAGAGGGTCTCACAACCGCCGGACTTGCTTTAATATCCATCCTTCCTCTGTTATTTGCTTTGACCTATTACATCTTTGACTTCGGTCTGTTCAAAAAGGCCGGTCTGACTGCCATGACCATGGTGCACCTCACCATGTTTTTACCCGTCCAGCTATTGCTACAGGCTTTGGTACTTCAGCAAAGCGTCCTATTCATGCCTCTGCTGTACATCATTTTCGGTATTCCGCTCGATATAGTGGTGATCGTGGCGTTCTATTCCTGGGGTATGAGTTGGGCATTCCGTTCGCCGGGATTGGCAAAGTAGTCCAGGGTTTATTGCCGGCGCAACCGCAGGACTTCCCCGCGAGCCATGACAGTCGACGTCGCCGCGCCGTCATGCCGCCGTGGGGGGCGATAAGGCGCTGTCCGCCTGTGGCGCCTTCGCACTTGACCGACTTGGAGCGGCACTGCCTCGGTGGTACCGCGGCAGCTTAATTTTGTGACAGCAAAGACTGCACGATATTGAGCCATTCCGTATCCGACGATTCCCGGCAAACCGGCTTGCCCGCGCGGGCGTACCAATAAGCTGCGTTTCCCGCGTCGCCTTGCTTGCGATGCAAGTAGGCGTGCACCCACGAACCCTGGCGGCCTTCATCCTGCTGAGCATGTTCATGCGCCCGCGTCCAATTCCCCTGGCATCCCACCAGAGTCCGGCAAGTGCCTGGTTGAGTTCGACGGGTGGCTCATTTGCCCTTAGTGATCGGCGAAAATTATGCAACGTCATCTCGGTCCATGTTTCCGGCCACGCTCAGCCGTTCCTTGGTATTCGTCAGAACGCGGGAGTAAATTTTAGCGGCTCGCCGCCCATCGGTAAATTAAAACGTCAACACAAGCGGTCCGACCGCCTACCTCGAAAGTAGGCGCTTGCGTGAAATTTCATGCTTCATGGAAGCCCAAGATCTTGGGTTTCCAGAATATCGTCCTCGCGTTATCCGTGGGAAATGACATTTTGCGGCTAACTATTCGGTGGCCAGTAGAAAAGAACAGAGGTCAAGTACAACTTACAGGATCCTATGAATGGAGCAAGAACATGAGAACCCGGCTATCCTCGGGCGGCTCGCCGAGCCCATTTAAGGCTCTGCTGACCAGATGTAATTGCCGACCGCATCGATGTATCCGCAGTGCAACGTGCTATCGCATACATGTGCCAAGCCGTCCCGGAAGGTTCCCCCGCGTACGAACTTCGCAGGGATCAAAAATCTGCCGCTTGGGTCGATGAATCCCCAATTCTCACGCTCTCTGACACAGGCCTTATTTTCGGAAAACCGATCCGCCGCGATACGGCGCGACTGACTTCGGAACCGGCGTTGTATTACGAAATTGCCGGCGTGGTCGACGTATCCCCATGAGCCGCGCACCGCCACCGCAGCCAAGCCTTCAGAAAACGCTGTAGCCTCGTCGAAGCCGGGCTGGATCTTGAAATTACTTGCATGATCTACATAACCCCAGTCGTAGTCAATGGCCACTGCCGCCAATCCCTCGCTGAAGTGATTGCACTTGTCAAACTTGAAGGGAATGGCGATCGCCCCTGTCTTGTCAATGAAGCCGCACTTGCCCTCACGATACGCCGCGGCAACTCCTTCGGAAAATCCCTCCGTCGAGTCGTAGCCGGGGAAAATGGCGATCCTACCTCGCTGGTCGAGATAGCCCCATTTGCCTTCGGCGACAACGGCCGCCAGACCTTCGGCAAAATCACGCACTTCGGGATATCCGGGGCCGGCCACGAACTTTCCCGTCTTGTCGATAAAGCCCCAGAGATCTTGCAGGCGAACGGCAGCCAGATGATTGTGAAAACCCCGCGCGCCATCAAAATGCGTGGGCACCACAAAATGGCCGGCGGTGTCGATAAATCCAACCTTAGAACCCACCCACACCGGCGCAAGGCCCTCGCTGAAGTCCCAGGCAAAATCGAAGTGCAGGGGAATAACTATTTTGCCCTGCCGATCGATGTATCCATATTTGTTGCGAGATGACGCCACCCAGAGATCTTGGCACTGGCAGACGGTGCTAGCGAGTAGGCCGGTAAGCAACAGTTCGAAGACGTAAGATGCGAAACGCAGCTTCAAGATACGGCAGTGTCTTGGCAAAGGCTACTTGGCATTGAGAATCATGAGGGCAAACAAAAGTGGCAAATAGACGACTGTAGCCTGCAACAGTTGCCGAGCGCGAAATTTCGAAGCTGCGTGGGCGAGAGGAGCTCGCAGGGTAATTAGACGCATCCCGAAATACAGAAGGGCCAGGCCCAGCAATAAAGCTCCGCCAAAGTAAACTCTTCCTGTCATGCCCAAAAGGCTCGGTAAAGTACTGACTGGAACGAGCAAGGCCGAATAAAGCACAATTCGACGTGCCGTGGCGCGGCCATCCTGGTCAACTACCGGCAACATGCGGATCTGACCGCGCGCGTAATCTTCACGATAAAGCCAAGCAATCGAGAAGAAGTGGGGAAACTGCCAGAGGAAAAGAATGGTAAAAAAAACCAATGTCCCCCAATCGAAGCGGCCGCAGGCCGCAGTCCAGCCGAGCACGCCGGGCATGGCCCCCGGAAAAGCGCCCACAAGCGTGCACACCGGGGACACTCGCTTCAGGGGAGTGTAGCCCACCAGGTAGACAACCGAGGTGAGAAATGCCAGGCATCCGGTCAGCGGGTTGCAGAAAAGCGCAAGATAGATCGAGCCTCCCGTGGCCAGCAACTCGCCTGCCAAGAAACCGTGCAGCAGACTCATGCGGCCGGCGGGAATGGGTCGTTGCCACGTACGGCGCATTCGCCCGTCGATCTCGTGCTCCATCACTTCGTTCAGCGCTGCAGTTCCACTCGCAACCAGGGCAATTCCAAACAAGACGTGGAACAGACGCCAGGAAATCGGCGGCAACCCTATTTTTTGCGCCCCGAAGTAATAGCCGCACCAGGCTGTTACAACAATCAGGCTGGTAACACGAAGTTTCGTCAGCTCGGAGTAGTCCCGCAACCAGCGGCTGACATGCAGCCGACTCAAGGCAAGCGCTTGCGCGGAGGTGCTCATAATATTGCTCCCTGCCGGGAATGGGGGTAAAGCAACTCGGTCAAACCATTCTGCCTATTCTGCGGCCTTGAATGCATCCGCTGGATCGAGCAGGCATCGTTTCCAGAAGGCGCCATCGGGCAAATGCCCGGCTTGCCATTGCTGTAGGGCAGCCATGGTGGTCGCAGCCATGCCACCATCCTCAGAATCGAGAATCACCACCACGCCGGCGATCGGCGGACTGGCAGCGGAAACGCCGCTAAAGTTCTTGTGAAGCACGCTCTTGACCAGGCGCAACTTCGGTTCCGCACCAAAAGCCTTCTTGTTCGACGGCTGCACCCAAATGATCTCTACCTTCTTACCATCCAGCGGCTGCCATTTGCCGGGAAAAACCGATATTTCTTCGCGTGTCTGCTGGAAGGGGGGAGCACGATCGAAGGTACGTGGGTCATTCTCGAGGGTGGATAAAGTTCCGGTCACGGGCGACGGCAGTTCGACCAGCTCGCGTCGCAGCCAGCCGCGAGAGATTCCCGATAACTGCACATGGACCCAATCACCTGCCAAATTCACAATTTGAAATTCATCCTGCTCATCGGCGACGAGGACGACTTTGGAACCTTCCATGGGCCGATCCAGAATGGCAGTTTTGCCCGCTTTGATGACCGCCAGGTTATCCGGACGCGTCTGGTGGCTAAGGATCTCGCGCAACGAATTACCTTGCTGAATCAACTGCTGGGCTCGCTGCTCGGAGGAACGATCCTGAGGCTGATGGGCAGAGGGCATCTCTGAATTCGACACCGAAGCTGTGCTTCGCGCCGTCGCAAACACAGGCAAATTGTTTTCAACGCGAGAGGGGGAATCAGGGACCACCGCCTCTGCGCCGGCGCCGCCCGGGGTTGAAGAGGAGCCGGCAGGCGTCTTCAGGTGTGCGGATTTCAGACGATCTTCGATATTCTCGAACAAATCGGATTCAAGTCGGCCGTTCGAGGCAAGAACTCTGTATCCGGAGTTGGCGTCAGAAGCGTCTTTGTACCAGGCCGTGATCTTGGCGCTGACACGCACGCTGGTCTCCACGGCGCTGACCGGCACCACGGTCCAGGAATACTGGTAGTAGCCGTGCTCGTAGCGATTGAGCGAATCGCCCGCGTCGCTTACAAAGCCTTCGAGAATGGGAAGTTTGCCACCTCGCGCGGCATGCAAAGCGTCGAGCGCCTTCTCCACCTCACCTTCTGGCGCGTGGAACGTATGCACCTGCACAGCGGCGTCCTGAGCGAAGATGGACACGACGAAGAACACGACGACGAGGATGACCGCCGGATAATGATCAGGAAACGCCATCATTCCAAGGGCTCCAGTTCACTGCGATGAATCCAACCACGGTGACCGTCTTCGGTTTCGACACCGTACCAGTAAGGAGTAAGTACGACGATCGCAACTTCTGTTTTCGCGGGCAGCGAGGCCAAGGTCGGCGAGGAGCGAAAGGGAGCAGACTTCAATAAGGCACCGGAGCTCTTGGCCTGCAACTCCGCTTCGTGGCGTAATTCCGAGACGCGCTGTTCAAGCTGAGGAAGAGTCAAACCGAGCGACCAATGCTCACCCGCATCGGTCGAACTTGGGGCGGATACTTTGCCCGGAGTGGTTGACGCCGCCCGGTTATCCAAGTTGGCCTGGACGGCTTGGCGGGCTTTGTTCCGGCCTTCGTCGAGGGCTGCCAGAGCATCCTCTATGGCCTTATATTCGGCCGCTTCAACCTGCCCTTTCGAGGCATGCTGGACGTTACGTGCGTCAACAAACACGGCATCGATCCGCACAGTCGTGGTATTGGCATTCACCGACTGGACCACGTATCGCACCGATATGGTTCCTATATCGCCACTGTCTTTGAAAAATTTGGGGGCAAGAATTTTGCTGGCGATTTTGTAAAAAACTTTTCCCGATTGTTCCCAAGGTCCAAATACCGGCGCCGCCGCGGCGCCGTGCGCGCCATATAAGGTTCGCTCCTTTTCGTACGAATAGGTGCCATGGATGATCTGGTCTTCCGTGACCTGCTGGACGGCCTCGAGGACATCGGCCTCGCGCGAACTAAGTTGCGACACAAAGCCATTTTCTGGTTGGTACGGGGCCCTGCGGGCGGCAATGCTCGAGGCAAACGGCAGCACAAGCATGGCTGCCAACAGGGCCAGGGCGCCGAGCCTTCGTTGGCGAAATAGAATGACTTGCGTTTTGACGATTTTCATCAGAAGCCGGGACCTTAGATACCCACGTGGAGGCATACGTATCTCGATGGGGCGCTGGCTGTCAAGCGCAAAGTAGAAAAATGGCGGCATCGCTGAATGAATGGACGGGCCGCCGGAAACGAAAGTTGTCACTCAAGCCATGAACCAGAGTTGTCGGGGAATTGTCACGCCAAGGTAAAAAGAAGGTCAAGAATTTGTTTGCAATTCCATTTGATCCGATTTAACATGCCGCGGGTTTAAAGGTCAGACCACTAGACAAAGAGCACGGACCCCACCCTCGAACTAGACAAGGGATGGAGTAGACCGTACAGTGGGGCGAATTTCTGCGTTAAAGAACCTCCGTAGCAAACAGGAGATGCTATGCGCCTTCGCTTTGCCGTGGCGTCATCTCGTAAGAGAGCACTGCTGAGTGGTTTTCTTCTTAGCACATTTACCTTGTTCTTCTTCCTGGTAGCAAGCAGCACAGAAAGCGGGGCTATTCCTGCGTTCGCGCGTAAATACGGCCTGCCCTGTTCGGCCTGCCATGAAGCATGGCCCATGCTGAATGTCTTCGGACAAACATTCAAAGACAACGGCTATCAGCTGATGAACGATCGCGATTCACCGATCTGGCAGAATCCATCGTACTGGCCGGCGACGTTCCGCATCACCCCCCACTGGCATCGCGAGAGCGTGAACACCGTCTCGGTGGATACCCCTGCCGGTGCGAACGCGGGCCTTTCACGCATCAGCTCGAACGGTTTTGACCTGACCGGACTGGACTTTCATACCGGCGGCACCCTCTATCAGAACATCTCATTTTACGTGCTGCCCTCGTCAGATGCCACCGGCGCCTTCCATTTCGAAACGGTGATGGCGAGAATCGACAACATTGCCAAGAGTTCATGGCTCAACCTCAAGCTGGGTAAATACGAACTCGATAACATCATTTCCGAGAAACGAATCCTGACCATCTCGAACAACGGAGGTGTCTACCACCTCTATCACTTCATCCCCCCTGGCGACAGCAACATCTGGGGCCAAATGGGTGATAACCAGCTGGGTATGGAGCTGATGGGGCACTCGGTCAATGATCGTACCCGTTACTCGGTGAGCCTCCTCAGCTCGAACGACGGAACAGTCGGCTTGCCCAACCGGAACGCCTATAGTGGCTTCGTTACTGCCAGCCAAGCTTTCGACGCTGGCTATCAGGGCGGCGTCGATCGCATTGGAGCCTATTATTTTGGCGGGGTGGCGCCTACCACGGCGATCATGTCTGGAGGCGCCCCTATTCTCGGCGTCGGAAACAAAGGCTTCAACCGGGAGGGAGTCTTTGGGTTGCTTTACGTCAAAAAACTGGATTTCCAAATTTTTTACCAGCACGGCTCCGATAGCGCATTCTTCGGCACAAGCACCCCGTCCAATGCGCCCTTACCGGCGGGGGCGCGCTCGCCGATATGGAATGGGGTATTCGTAGAAACCCATTATGTTTGGAATCCCCAGCTCCTCTTTATCCAGCGCTCCGAATTTATCCGCATGTCGCAACAGGCAATGGCGGGAACGGATCCACGCTTGGGTGATGTCGACGCCTTTACCTTTGGTTATCGCTGGTACCCGATCATGTTCAGCCGTGCGGGATTTGCTTGGCATAACGAGTACTCGGTGATACGGCAACATGGAACGGCGCCTACCGGCGGCAACCTCGCTAGCAGCAGTCTCATGGCTGGATTTGACTTCGATTTCTAAGAGGATTGAGGATGCGAACGAGATCAGCAACCCGGTTGACGATCTTTGCAGTTATCCTGCTCACGGCGCTGTATGGTTGGGGGCAGGAGACCCAATCAAGTGAGGATCAGCGCTTGAACCTGGAAGCCCACGTTGGCAAAATGACAGGGCAAGCCAGGGTTGGACAGCCGATTTACAAGCGCTTCTGCATAGGCTGCCACGGACCGCTGGGAGACGGACAGGGGGAGAACGCCCAGTGGATCGATCCCAAACCCAGGAACTTCACCACCGCCACTTTTCGTTGCCGCTCCACACCCACCGGAACACTGCCTACCGACCAGGACCTCTACGACACGATCGGGCGCGGCCTCGTCAATTCCAATATGCCGCATTGGCTGCCGCTAACCAACCACGATCGCGTCAATTTGGTTGCCTATGTGAAGCACTTTTCGCCCCGCTGGCTGAAGGAGAAGTCGGGTACTCCCATCGAAATTCCGAAAGAACCTGAGCCCACGGCAGATCGCATTAAGGTCGGCCAGACGCTCTATCAGAAGTTAGAGTGTTGGAAATGCCACGGCGTCGAGGGTCGCGGCAACGGTCCGTCGGCCGACACCCTAACCGACGATGAGAACCGCCCCATTCGACCCTTCAACTTCCACGATAGCGAGAAGTTCAAGTGCGGCACAGCGGATTGGCAGATGTACAAGGACTTCATGACCGGTTTGGACGGGTCGCCTATGCCCTCGTTTGTTGATAACGTCAAACCCGACGAGGCCTGGGACCTGGTGTTCTATCTGCGAACTCTGCAGCCTATGAACAGCAAGGAGAAACAGATCGCTAAGCAGCTCGGTTTGAAACCGATCGCAGGCGCTGCGCAGCCGCCTGCCAACAATCCTCAGTAATGGGGGGCGTGAAATCAGGAGAAAACAAGGCAATGACAATTCGCTATAAAATTACCGCAGCCTTTTCTGCGCTCGTTCTGTTTGCCCTTGGCGCACTCGTGCTCAGCACAAACGTGAGTGCCGCCGGCGAAGGCAAGATCACAGGGACCGTCAAATTTACGGGAACACCGCCCCATGAGCGTCCCATCGACATGTCTAAGGAACCGTACTGCCAAAAGTTACATGCCAGCAACCCGGTAAAGACTGAAAACGTAGTCGTCGGGCCGGACGGCAGTCTCGAGTGGGTGGTGCTGTATATTTCCGAAGGACTCAGTGGATCGGCGGCAAGTGCGGTCTCCTCGGAGAAACCGAAATGGGATCAGAAGGGCTGCCAGTACATCCCGCATGTGATGGCGCTCGACGCAAATCAGCACTTTCTGGTCACTAACAGCGATCCCACCTCGCACAATATTCACCCCCTCCCGAAAGCAGGTGGAGGGAACAATCAGTGGAATAAATCACAGCCCCCCGGGGCCCCGCCGATCGATACCTCGTGGCCGGGCGAGGAAGTTGCGATCCAGGTCAAGTGCAATATCCATCCCTGGATGCACGGGTACATGGCGGTGGTGAAGGGACCGAATGCCGTGACCGATGAGAAGGGTGCTTACACCATTAGCGGTGTTCCGCCGGGCAGCTATACGGTCACCGCATGGCAGGAAACACTCGGGACACAGACTCAGAAAGTCACCGTGGCAGCTGGGAAACCGGCAACCGCAGATTTCACCTTCAAGGGGAAATAACTCGCAGCGCCTTTGTCGCTCAACGGCGCCTTTGCGAACGTACATGCAGGCGAGGGAATATGGCCAAATTATTCGCCGTAACCGTGATCCTGATTGCCATAGGATCGGCCATCCCGATCCTAATGCATACATTCGTGCCGCCTGTCGACATTTCAACCCATGGGCCGCTCATCGACGAGCAGATGTCGGAGACCATGGCTGAGGCGGGTATTTCCTTTCTGGCCGCGCAGATCATCCTCGGCGTTTTTGTGTGGAAATTTTCACGTACCCAAGGTCGAATCGGCAGCTTTCCCGGGGGTGCGCGCGGGTTGGTAGCCGCTGCCGTTATTTTGGTTGGCGTCGAGGTATTCGCGCTGGGAGCTTTTGGTGCGCGGGCGTGGGCGGGCATATACTTCACCGCCCCCGGGCCAAACGCCATGCGGATACAAGCGCAGGCAGGACAGTTCGCCTTTTATTTCCGCTACCCCGGACCGGACGGAAAATTCGGCCCTCTGCATCCCGATCTGATCAACGAAGGGACGCAGAATTTCTTTGGCTTGGATCCTGATCACGATCCGGAAGCTAAGGACGACATCGTCACCGCCGAACTGGCGGTGCCGGTCAATCGTGAAATTCACTTGCTTATGCACGCCAAGGACGTCGGCCACTCCTTCTTTGTACGGGAACTCCGCATCCAGCAGGACTTTGTCCCCGGACTTGACGTGTCCGTACATTTCACCACGAACAAGGTCGGCAGGTACGAAATCGTTTGTACGCAATTATGTGGCCTGGGACACTACAATATGAAAGCCTATCTCAATGTTATGTCTCAGGCAGACTTCGACGCCTGGCTGAAGCAGCAGGCCAGCCAGCAGTAGGCCACCAACCCGCTCCGGTATGCAGCGGACGTCTTTTGCACGGAGGCGAGCCCAATATGCATGACATGCACGTGCCAGCTGTACACCACCATGCCCCTCCGCAGGGGTTTATCCGCAAACATGTCTTCAGCCTCGATCACAAGGTCATCGGCGAGCAATACTACGGCTTGGCTCTCCTAGCCGTACTGATTGGCATGGTGCTGTCATGGATCATGAGACTGCACCTGGGCTGGCCCACGCTGTCAATTCCGGGGTTGCAATTGCTGTCGAAGAACGGCGCGCCAGGAGGGATTCCCACCCCCGAGTACTACTTGCAACTGATGACCATGCACGGCACGTTCATGGTCTTCTTTGTGCTCACGACGGCACCCTTTGCGGGCTTCGGGAACTACTTCCTGCCCATTCAGGTGGGAGCCGAAGACATGCCCTTCCCTCATTTCAATATGATGTCGTTCTGGGTGACGTTCGTAGCCTTTGTAGTAGCGCTGGCCGCGTTCTTCGTTCCCGACGGTCCCCCCCTATCCGGATGGACGGGGTATGCACCCTTAAGCGCCCTCGGTGCGGTGGCGGGACCGGGCCAGGGTCTCGGCCAAGTACTGTGGGCAGCGTCCCTCGCCATCTTTTGTGTCGGGCAGTTGCTCGGCTCGCTGAACTTCATTTCGACGACCCTGGACATGCGCTGCAAGGGTATGAGCATGATGCGCCTGCCGCTGACCGTATGGGCATGGTTCATCACTTCGGCCATGGGCCTAACCGCTTTCGCCGTGTTGATGCCGGCTTGCATACTGCTCATCTTGGACCATGTGGCTGGGACCAGTTTCTTTGTTGCCTCGAATCTTGTGGTGAACGATCAACTGCAGCCACACTCAGGAGGATCGACGCTTTTATGGCAACATCTGTTCTGGTTTTTCGGACACCCTGAAGTCTATGTCGCGATTGTCCCGGGCATGGGAGTGGTCTCCCACGTACTGATCACGAATATGCGGCGACCGATGCTCAGCCATCGCGTGCTGATCTATTCCATGGCTGCCTTGGCCTTTCTGAGCTACATGGTTTACGGGCACCATATGTTCGTGAGCGGGATGAATCCTTTCTCCTCTATTGTGTTTTCCTTCCCCACGCTGGCGATTACCATACCATCCACGATCATTGTCTTAATCTGGATCGGCAGTTTGTATGGCGCGAAGCTGCGCATCAACTCCGCTTCTCTGTTTGCGCTGGGTTTCATTTCGCTGTTTGTCAGCGGTGGCGTCAGCGGCTTTTTCCTCGCGCAACCTTCGCTTGACATTCTTCTACATGCAACCTATTTCGTGGTCGGTCATTTCCACTTCACCATGGCCATCGCGGCTATATTCGGTATTTTCGCGGGAACCTACTTCTGGTTTTCAAAGGTGACCGGGCGGATGATGAACGAGACTCTGGGCAAGATCCATTTTTGGTTTACATTCGTCGGTGCATACTCCATCTTTATGCCCTTCCACTATCTTGGAATAGCTGGCAACGTCCGTCGCTATCAGGCTTTCGTCGATGATTACCTGCAGCCGCTGCTCGGGGTGCACAAATTCATTACCGTCGCCGCCCTGGTGACGGGGGCGGCCCAGTTAATCTTCTTGTATAACCTGATTTACAGCCGTTTCCGCGGCCCCAAGGCGCCACAAAATCCCTGGGAAGCCACGTCGTTGGAGTGGACAATTCCCTCCCCTCCTCCGTTTGACAACTTTGGTGGCAAGCTTCCGGTCGTCTATCATGATCCCTATCAGTACGGCATCGAAGCTTCGAGCGGCGATTACGTAATGCAGGACTCACCAGAACAAGTACAGACCGTACACGACGAGAAATAGCTGGGAAGTTGAGGTAGTACATCATGGCAACCACAATTCACGAGCCGCCCGCAGTCAATGCGATCCACGCTCCCGAGCTGGGCGCTGGCAAGGGCGCTTGGCCTAGAAATCCAAGCGAAGGCAACTTGCGGATGCTGGCCGATCATTCCTCGGGCGCTTCTCGAACCGGGATCTGGGTAGGTCTGGCCGCCATCAGCATGACTTTTGCCGCCTTTACCAGTGCTTTGGTGGTGCGTCAGGGCTCGGCCTTGGATTGGCGGCACTTTGCTCTGCCCTCCGTCCTGTACTTCAACACCGTAATCCTGTTGGCTAGCAGTATGACCCTGGAAGTCTCACGTCGTCGGGTGGCGGCATTTGCGCGTGGGTTCGATTCTCGCCGTGCCATACCCCTGGGATGGCTCTATGTCACACTGGCCATGGGCTTGATCTTTGTTGCAGGCCAGTTTGCAGCGTGGATGCAGCTCAAGGCGCAAGGGCTTTATCTGGCCACCAACCCGAGCAGCTCATTTTTCTACGTGCTTACGGCTATGCATGCTCTGCACCTATTGGGGGGGCTGGGCGGTTTGGTCCTGGTCATCTCCCGGCTGAGCAAGCAAATTCCGACCCTCCGGCGCAGTACTATGGACACGGCATCGTACTACTGGCATTTCATGGACGTTCTTTGGCTCTATCTGCTCCTGCTTTTATGGCTGAAATTCTAACCTTTGTGTCTCCGGGCTCTGGAACAGGCCTGGCCTGCTCGGTGAGCCGGAGAGGGGTCTTGGGAGGCACATTTGAGTCAATCTGATGCAGCGTTCGATCTACACGCGCCCGCAGTGCACGCGCGGTCCTCGCCTTTTGGCATTCCCACCAAGAAACTCGCCATGTGGCTGTTCATCATCGCCGACGCCGCCACCTTTGCCGGCTGCCTGGTGGCGTACGGATTCTTACGCAATGGAACGCCAAACTGGCCCACGCCCTTCAAGACGCCGACGGTGGTGAACGCCGGCGTGATGACTTTCGTCCTCATCACCAGCAGCTTGACCATCCTGCTGGGTGTACGAGATGCCAAATTGGCGCGCAAGAGTCAAAGCCTGCGCTGGATCAACATTACGGCCGTCCTGGGAATCATCTTCGCAATCCTTCACATCCGGGAATGGTTCGGCATGATCAGCGAGGGCGTCACCCTCGCCCATAATCCCTGGGGGTCAGCCCTGTTCGGTTCCGCCTTTTTCAGCATTACCGGCTTGCATTTGACGCATGTGGCAGGCGGGGTTGTCGCTTTGCTGGCGGTAGGCTGGCGCTATCGTGGTGGTCGTTACAATTCCGATGACATCGAAATCCTGGGCCTGTATTGGCACTTTGTCGACTTGGTCTGGATGTTCGTGGTTCCATTCGTATATCTGATGAACGTGGCGCATTGATTTCTAGCAGCAGAACGGGAGCGAGGCCGCGATATGCACATGACGATCGAAACCCGCGAGAATGGTGGAGCAGCCGAGTACACCGGCGGCCTGGGACGGTTTCTGGTTGTTTATGGCTGCATCTTGGTCCTGGCTGCGCTGCAGTTTGTCGTCGCCTATTCACACGTGGCTGGATTTCAAATGTTTGCGCGCATGCTGGCCATTGGGATTGCAGAGGCGGGCCTGGCTATTATGTTCTTCATGCATGTGGGTTCGGAGCGGCGCAACTTTGTTACATGGCTCGCCGTTGTAGTCATTTTCGTGTTGCTGGCCTTGCAATACAGCTGGACCGATAGTTACCGCATGGAGTTAGGCGCGCCCAACTCCCAATACAAGACGGGGTCCGTACAGTGAGGAATACGCTGTTGTCCTCCACGCGCTTTTTGCTTTTTAGTAGCTGCGCTCTCCTGATCGTCCTCGCGCTCGCCGGTCCGCTACCGGCCTTTTCCCAGAGCTGTGCTCTCTGCTACACCCAAGCCGCTGCCTCGACCAGCCGCTTTATTCAAGCTTTGCGCAGCGGCATCTTGATTCTGGTTATCCCACCTGTATTCACATCCGTAGTTCTCACCGTCATGACTTACCGCAAACGGCATCACTACTATGATCGCCGCTCCCAAAACACCGGCGGGTGGTAATCTCTCGAAGCGACGTTCGGCAGGAAGACGGCGCAAGGCCTCCGGCCCTCAATCGCCTCAATCAGGAAGTTGAAGACCCATGACGAGAACTGCCTTCATCGTCAGATCGGCCTAGTCCCTTTGGGCGTTGGGCAGAGAATCGAAATCGCCCCCGCCCGAGACCAATCTTGATTTCTTGGAAGCCCACAGATTGAAGTCTATCCGGCAGGTGCGTCGGATCGACCGGCACGAGCGTGTCACTAATGTGAAACAGCGTCATCCACAATGAGGGCATGCTATCGACGCCAACGAAGTTTCCGCCGGGCCGGAGCACGCGGTGCGCTTCCGCGAACAGCCGATTCTGCAATGCGGCCGAGGGAACATGGTGCAACACGGTGAACAATACCAGGGCAGAGAACGAACAGTCCCGATAGGGCATGTGTGTTCCGTTGCCGCAGTGCACGCGGATGCCGCGTGCAGCTGTGCGCTGTGCCAGTGAACGCGCCAGCTCCGAATCCAGTTCCAGACAGGTGAGGGCAATCACCCGACCGCCCAGCCAATCGGTCGTCAGTCCTGGGCCGGGACCTACCTCAAGAACATGATCGCCCATTTCAACGCCCTCGAGCGCCCAGGGAAGGATTTCGGTTTCAAGCTTCTTTTTCCAGCCGCTTGATCGGCAATACCATCTGTGGAGACGGTTCACTTTATTCCCGGTTTGCCTGGCTTGGTGCGGGACGGGCCCCTCTATGGCCGGCCCAGGCTACAGCTGGCGTCATCGCACTGCCCTGAGGAAGCATACCAGGAAAAGGAAAAAAGCTGATATGTGTGCTCAGCACTTTGTCAACTCTTGGTGTACACGCCCAGCCTTGCCTCTACTCCTCGTGAAGTCTCGTCAACTGCCGAGGACGGGGAATCCTGCTTGTGAAACAAGCGCGGCTCTTTCGTTCTGCAGACTCTGTAGCTCTGTAATTTTTCGTGACAGCCCTTCTACGTCAGGTGCGTGTCTGCTGTTACGTGGGGAACGGTTACCGGGTGCAAGCGAGGTGCTGCGGTAATTTTTAAATAAACCTGGGACGCAGTTGAATGCCAAGAAGCAGTGAAGTGGCCGTAAGGGCAACAGGAGAAGCCGACCATTGAATCGAGTCACACAATTCAAGGTCAGTCTTTTCTGCATGAGCAAGGATAAGAGTCTCTGTGCAAAACAAGGTCGTAAATGTGGATCTCAATGATTCTGCACCAATCTTCGGCATTGACCTATGGCTTGGGCAAGGATTAACAAGATCAGACAAGGAGTGAGCACATGCAATGTTCGTCTTCCTGCTGCGACTTTTGCGGAAATGCGGCTGATTTGCAGCAGTACCCGACCGTTCACGGCAGCGTCACCTGGTACGCATGCGCAGAGTGTGCCAGGATCATTGCGACCGAATCTTGGGAGCAGCTGATCGAGCGGAGTCTTGCCGCATACCGGGACATCCGTCCCATTACCGAGGGCGAAGAGCCTATACTCCGAAACCACGTGGAGCAGCTCGTGCAGGCTTTCCGCTCATTTCGACCTGAGCTTCGGAGGAATGTCAGCGAACGGCGCGTCTTGGGAGCCCGCCTGTAGGCTCTAAATAATAAAAAGATCTCAGTGCGGCGCTCGCGAGCTGCGCCGAACCCGGACCTGGCACACTCGATCTCGGATAGGCGCGCAGTCGCTTTACCCTGGGCGAATGCTGTAGCTTGCATTGGAAAGCGCAGCGCTCTTACCAGTGTAGTACCTTAAGCCGGTCTCGCTCCTTGCCGACAGCCACAGCCCCTCTGTCGATTCCGCCACGCTCCATCAAGCGCACAAAGCGGAACTTTCTATATTAAAACTTTCTATATTACTAAGAGAGGAACTTCTCATGTTGCGGCGACAGAAAACGACTTGAATTTGACACTCGAACGCGTGAGGTGTATCGTCCGCCTGGTCATGCAATCGGATCTCAACCACAAGGAGGGTTGTTATGATGCGAAGAGCCTTTCGGGCCCTGTTGCTGTCAATTTTTTTCATTGCGCCTCTCGCAATGCAAGCACAGGGAGACTACCTGGATGTCTTCATCGCCCAGGTAAAACCAGAGAAAGTCACAGACTTCACCTCCATCTCCAAGAAGGTCGCTGATGCAAACCGCCGCAATAGCGGGGACCACTGGATAGCACAACAGGTCATCTACGGTGAAGGTGAGGTGTATGCTTTTGTAAGCTTCAGGCAAGATTACGCAGAGATCGACAAAGGGTCGGATGCGTTCATGAACGCTATGAGCAAAGCTTACGGCAAAGATGCTGCCAGCAAGATGTTGCACGATTTCGAAGGTTGCCTGATGAGCTCCCGAAGCGAACTTCGCAAACGTCGTCCGGACCTATCCCGCAAAATGCCGAGCGACATGGCCGCTTATGCCAAGTTGGTCGGCGGGAGCCGCGTGCTGCGCACCACCGCTGTACACGTTCGACCAGGGCACGTTGCCGATTTCGAGGCGATACTGAAGGATGTTAAATCTGCAGGTGAACAGGTCGAAAGCACGCAGCCGCTGTTCATCTCGCAAGGCGTAGAGGGGACTAAAGGTACGACATTTTATGTTTCCGCATTGCGTAGCGGGCTTGACGGTTTCGATAAGAATCCCACGATGCACGAAATTTTGGGTGAGGAAGGTTATAAGAAATTTTTGCAAGGAAGTGCAGACGCAATCGAGAGTACCGAGTCAACGCTTTTGCGGTTCTCGCCGGAGCTGAGCAATCCGCCGGAAGAGATCATGGCAGCCGCGCCGGATTTTTGGCAGCCGAAATCAGTGCTTGCGGCTGGAAATCGTAAGCCAAAGTCATCAGCCACTAAAGCCAGTGCGGAAAAGGCAAATCAGTAAACCTAAGAAGCCTCTCTCCGTTCGGGGGCGAGCGTTTCCAGCGCGCCCCCAGTCCCGCATTTTCCGAAATACCCTGCTCTGCAAGTCCCATGCTTCGCACTTTTTGTTGGCGCCTTCCCCACATCTATTGCGGGTAGGCCTTATTGACCACGACCGAATCTTGTTCTGTCGCGAGCACTAGCACATCAGGTATTCGGCCTTGGAGGTGAGGAAAGCCATTCGGCAGTTGGCAGTCGTTTGAAGAGCTGAAGAGCTATCAGGAACGATAGCCCGCAAAGCGCCAGACAAAGGCCAGGACTGCGGTCACTGCGGGAAGGTAACGCCCCCTGCGCGTATCCCACCCGTACATTGCGTATTGGAATTCCGCCTCTTCCCCCTCGTCCAGTTCACGCAATTGGCCGCTTTCAACCGCGACCACGTAACTGCCCGCCACTGTAGTGCAGCACGCGACGGCTGAGATGATTGTTTCATGTTGATGAAGACAACCAAGTAGACAGTGCGAGTCTGTCCAAGCAGCGAAGTAGTAGAGCGCAGTGGCCATTCGATCCCCGGTGTTAAACCTCGAAAGACCCGTCGGGGTAACGTCACATTGGTGATACGGCGGAAATATGGAATCTGCAACATCACCGAAGATCGAGCTCCGCCTTGCCCTTTGGTAATACCTACTGATTCCCGGAGCAGTCTGCGCCGCGGTGCCCGCTGCATACACCTTGTCCAACCGTGAGATGGCTAACTTTGAGTGTATTTTACGTCAGGGTGCCTGGTGTGCTGGCCGGACAATCTGGGTTTGGCGTGAGCGGCAGGTACTTGCTCAAAGTCCAGCCCTGCTAAGCGCGCGGGAATCTGTCCCTTAGTCAATCCGCTTGGTTTGCGCGTCGTGCGAGATTCGCCGCATCTGCGGCCGCTTAGTTACCTTCCTTGCTCCTAGCAGAGAGCTATTTGGCTCATGCTGGAGCTCTCTTACCATGCGATCTCCTTCCCCGTTGGCCTTACCACGGAAGGAACCCGGCCCCCAGCTCACGTCAGATACCTACATAGACAGACTCCTCCACTCGAGAGTAGAGCGAGTGATAGGATCGCCCACTCTGGATAATGAAAGCAATTCTAGTCGACGGTGCGCGGAACAGACTTGCACAACAGTCGTCCTTCAGAATGTCCGGCGCAATTGCAGCGCCCTATCTAACAGGCGATCTGCAACCATCTTGAGATCGGTTACTTCCGTCGGGGTAGCGGTTCCAATGTAATCATTGACCAATTTTTCGCAGTTCCCCCTAACGTCGTCGTAGACCGCCGGATCGTTACCGCGTATCGCGAGTAGCTCCTTGAGCCAGCGTTTACCGTAACCCGCGTGCAGAGTTTCATCGGCCCAATCAAAGTCCATGTCATGTTCGCTGAGAGAGTCGCCGTAGGAGTGAAACAGCTGCGCGCGCTCCGGTTTGTACCGTATATTCTTAGTTTCGAAAAAGAAAAGCATGCCCAGCAGATTGATAGGAACGTCAGCCGGAGCACCCGCCATAGCACTCTCATAGATGTAGGTACCAAGCGGTATCTCGGCGGGAGAAAACTCCCACGCCATCAGCCGCTCATAGCCCATTCGGCAGTGGCGCGATTCATCGTAGGTCCAGCGCGCGGAGTTGTAAATCCACTCCCACGGGAGCACGTCCGCAAAGGCACTCAAGATAACGCCGCCGGCGTCCACCGCCCAAACTTCATTTACATGGCTAATGGCCGAACGCAGCTGTAATTGCACACCTTCGCCGTAGGGATAGGACGGATCGACAATGTCGGGCCAATAAAATCGGCATGCCCAGAATCGCTCGTCTCGCGCGGGGTGGGTAGGGATCGAATAAACTCTCGCTCCAGCCAACCGCCCAGTAGGCAACGAACAAGAGGGTGGACCTACGCCCACTCCGCCCACCGCGGAGAGCCGGTTTGCAACTTCCTTGGCCCAGACAGTAGCCTCAGGCCGAGCCTCAGGATTTTGCGCTAGGGCCGCGGCAATCCACTGCTCGAAGGCGCTAATCTGCTCTGCCTTTTCCGCCACCGCCAACGCAAGAAAGCGATGGGTGGGGCCGTCTGCGATCAAGTCCGAAGCCTTCAGATACGACTTATATGCCTGGTAGATTTCCGGCAACAGAATTGTTCCCATGGTTAGCAAGAATGCGGGAACCGAGGGCGAATCTTTGACCGCGTTGAAGAGTTCGACCAGGGCGTGGTCGTGTCCCTCTTTGTCAAGCATCCGGCTTGGAAAGCGAAGCTCGAAAACTCTATCCCGCAAGCAATGGGCGGTTTCCGCACTTTGCCAGATAAAGCGTGCCAGGCTAGTCTTGACTTCCAAGGGCGAAATCGCCGGAATCCACGCCGCCTGACTCACCAGAAGAGAGCGCTCGCAGAAAAAAAAGCGCTTAAGTAGCTGAGCGGTATCAAAGCGCATCCAGCGCGCGCGCTCCTGAGGCGTCGATAGAAATTCGGATGCTTGTGACATGCTTTCCCTATTGCGCTCGAACAAAGTGCCGCTCGCAGTGCGCCATACGATTTTAAGGCTGAACCCGCCACCCATGCACGTGGCTCTCCTAGAGCACTAAGAACGAATGTCGCCCCGGCCATACAGGTCCCAGGCGACAGAACGATAACCCTTCAGTTCAGCAAGAACATGCCGGTCAGCGAGACGTCGCCCGCGTGTGCTCCCAAACAATTCTTGACCATCATCGTGGGACCAACAAACTCCCGAAAGAGGGCTGCCGAGAGCACCAGCGGGAATCGCCAAAATAATCGTATATTGCTTGGCTGAATCTACGACAGCCAAATAGGCGGCATTTGACCTTTTTGCTCCCGGCAAAATTGCACGACGTCGTCCCGCCGTGGCAGCGACGGAACGACGCCGTCGCGCGTCACCGCCATGGCGCCCGTAACCACCGCGAAGCGAACTGCTTCTTCCAGCGCCGCACCCGATGCCAAAGCGAACGCCAGTCCGGCATTGAAGGAATCTCCGGCGCCGGTGGTATCCGCCACCCGAACCTTTATTGCCGGAATATGGAGAGATGAGGTCGCGGTCACGATTAGCGCCCCCTGTTCGCCGAGAGTCATGACGACGTCTCTTACGCCGCTGCGAATCAGATCCTGGGCCAACGTCTCCGGCTTAGCAGCCGCTTCCGGAGTGCGTCCCGTTAATACTTTGGCTTCGGTCTGATTGGGCGTCAGGATATCGACGGATTGCAGCACGGATTGGGGCAGAATCCTCACGGGCGCCGGGTTCAAGATTGTCAGCGCACCCGTTTTGCGGCCGCTTGCCATCGCCGCTGCAGCTGCTTCGACTGGAATTTCGAGTTGCGTCAGCACCACGGCGCGAGCCTTCATAGTGTCGAGGTGCTGGGAAACCTCCGCAGCAGTCAGGCGTTCATTCGCACCGGGATCGATGGTGATGCAATTGTTGCCTTGCGCATCCACAATGATGAAGCCTACCCCGGTAGGAGCATCTGCGACCTGCATCACTGAATCAACATCGATTTTTTCCCTCTGGTAAAGCCCCAACGCCATCTCTCCGAAACTGTCTTGCCCAATCTTGGCAACAAAGCTTACTTGCGCTCCGAGGCGCGCGCATGCCACCGCCTGATTTGACCCCTTGCCGCCAAAGTCCACTCGGTAGCCCTTCGCGAGAACGGTTTCCCCTGAGCTGGGGAAGCGGTCAACCCTCATAGTCAGACCCGTGGCGTAGCTTCCTACGACGGCAATTAGAGGACCGCTCAACAATGGAACTCCATAACAATCGGGGGCCTGAACCCACTACCCGGCGCAGCATAGGCTACGGGCTTGCGATGCTGCGCGACAACTCAAACCGAGGCACGATCACCAGAATGTCCAACGGCACTTCACGCCGACCAGCAATGACGACTCGAATATCCGGCCTCCTGCGATCTCAATCACTTGTCAGCGCCTTAAAAGAGTCGGGTGTAAAGGCACATTCCCCGCCCCCGAGTTATAGCTTTGATTTTTAGCTCGGGGGCGCGCATCGCGAGCCGCAAAGCAAGGAAGCACTCGACACCGGGATGGCGTGTCGACAATGCCCGCCACCCGCACCGACGCCAGCGCAATTGCCTATCGATCAAAGCATGCCAGCTGGAAGCAAAAATCCGAAGAAGTCACGATCCCGCCATGTCACGAGGCCGAGTCGGCATGAAGTCATGGCATTGCTCCGCAGGTAGAACTCCAAACAATCTTGCGGGGGGCAACCGCTAATGAACGCGCGGCGGCTGTGTCATCAACTTAACATAGAGATCGTAGAGTTTCTTCGTGTCTACATCGAGCTGAACAGTGGCTTTGTGCTCATAGGTCGGAACTGAAGCCTCCGGTGCCCAGAAGAGCGTCTCTCCATAACTTGGACCATGATCGATATCGATGTCGACGTAGAATTCCTTCTGCGCCGTAATGATGGCAGGATCGATCAGGGCCGCAGCTGAGAGCTCATCCCACATGAAACTCGGTTCGGAATATGCGGTCAAATATCTTGCGACCGGAGTGTCGGCCTTGGCGATCGCATCGTGAATCTCTCTGCCCAGCGTAGTCTTCACCGAAATGTCAATGGGCGTTATGGTAATTTTCTTCCAGGGGGCGCGCATAGAGATGCGAACCGCCTCGGGATCGAACCACCAGTTAAACTCGCGGCGACCATTGATGCGATCGATGCCCCCGTTATCAGCGTACATTCCGCTTCCCATCAACACGAGTTCTTTCGCCAGCGTGGCCACGTCGGGGTCGAGCCGTAATGAAAGCGCAACGTTTGTCATGGGACCGCCGGCCCAGATTACGACTTGTCCGGGATATTTGTGGACCATGCGAATAATAAAGTCGGCAGCGCTCTCGGCCATAGGCTTGATATGCGGTTCCCCTTCGACCAGCGGCGGCACGACTAGCGGGTCATGATATCCCGCTTTGTAGGCTTCCGATACATGGGGGTGCTTGGAAAAATCGCTCCAGCAGCCCTTGTAGCCGAGCTTGCCGTACAAATTCTCCCACCGTTCAGATTCCTCCTTGGAATTTAGCAGCGGAAACAAAGCGCCTTCGGCCACGGGAACTTCCGTGCGTCCGGCAATCTCGAGCAGGCGCAGGGTACGCTGAGTTTCCTCCTTCATCCACTGGTCGCCGCTCACAGTGGTGATACCCAGAACATCAAATTTGTCGGACTGCAGGAACATCAATATCGATTGCATATCGGTCGTTGCCGGCCCACGAGCATCCTGATCAACAATGATCTTAATCTTTTGCGCTTGCAGTTGAGTGGCAGGAACCACTGTAATCAAAGCCGTAAGTAGAGCAGCGAAGCTGCGTGCCGTCATTGCAGACCCCTGGAGGTAGAACACACTGCAATTGCCGTTACTTCGAAAGCTTTAGGCGAGGTAGCCTAGCGTCGCCGGTAACCTGTGTCAAGTGCAACATGCGTCGAGTGCAACATGCGCGAAATCCCACTTGCACACGCAAAGCTTCGCAAGTGGAATAAGCAACTGCGTCGGTCAACAAATTTCCTGGTTTATCAGCGTTCGTGCTGAGCCAGTTCGCATTTGCTTGGGCTCGACCTAAAGGCATCTGACCCCGGAAGAGGCACACTTGTTCTTATAAGCAAGATTCTGATGGCTTCTGTTACCAGGATGCTACTTTGCGCGGTGTTGCGGGCAGAGTCAAAGAAACCAAAGTTGTTGCGGCAAGGATAGTGACGGAGCGCAAGCTAAGATTTCTATTTCCTTGCTCATGCTGTTGCGCGCGCACAAATCAACAGGATAGGTGTTGGTGGCACGAATGGCCATCACTGAGTGAAGTCGGCACCTCGCTGTGGGCCACCGAACTTCGGGGCAGGCACATCTTCCAGTGTGGCGTACGATTTTGCAACTCGCGCTGATCTTCTCATCTTGTGTTCCTTCAATTTACCGATTCACGAAAGACTGCTATTTTGTGCAGATCAGGGTCTCGCGATTCTGTTCGCAAGGAGAGCAATCGCAGCGGAACAGGAAACAGGCGCTTTTTCAATATGACTTTTCCGTTCGCGGGGAATACACCAAATGGCAGCTGCGGAGATGCTGAACACGCCTAGGCGATCTGTTCAGACTGTCGGAAGGTTCTAAGGCAAGATTTGTTATTATCCCTCCTGTGCAGCACTGACCTGGGTTTCGCATTCGCTCATTGTGATTCACTTCGCTCTGAAGCTGAACTCCTGAGCTTTCGGGAGCTTGACCGACCGCGGGAACGCAATGGTGCAAATTCCCTGCACAGTCGATTCCTGCTCTTTCCTGCCTAGCTGGGTCGAACTCCTAATAACTGAAGGCAGCAGGCCAGCAGAGGGTTGTGATGAAAACACGAAAATTACGCTTGCTAGGTTCTTTCCTACTGATTGCCACCAGCCTGGGATTCGCCCAGCAACGCCGGAAAATCATAATCAATCAAGATTGCTCGGGACCGGGCGGCAGCAATATGCAAACTCTGTTGACCCTGATTCAATCTCCTCGAGTCGACGTACTGGGGATCACGGTCGTCAGCGGCAACCAGTGGCGAGATGAAGAGGTTGCTCATACTCTGCGACTGCTTGAACTCATCGGTCGCACGGATATACCGGTCGTGCCGGGCGCCGTATTTCCCCTGGTGCATCGGCGCAAGGAAGCTCTCTTGTGGCAGAGAACGTACGGCAAAGTCGCATTCGCCGGCGCCTGGGACGAGCGTTGGTGGCATGAACATGACGTCATTCCCAAGATGCTTGAGGGGGAACCCACGACAAAGCCTGCCGACGAAGATGCCACTCACTTTCTCATTCGCATGGTGCACAGGTATCCGCATGAAGTAACCATCTACGAGGGAGGGCCCATGACGAACCTGGCGCTCGCCAATACAGTCGATCCACATTTCTCGGAACTGGCTGAGGGCCTAGTTTTTATGGGTGGAAGCTTGAGTCCGCAGACTGAGGATCCTGAGTTCATCAGCTCACCACGACATGAATTTAATTTCTGGTTCGATCCGGAGGCTGCGAAGAGTGTTCTCGAAGCACCTTGGAAGAAAATCGTCTGCACGC